>DATJFN010000046.1:0-35317 GCA_035495635.1 Steroidobacteraceae bacterium
GAAGAGGCCGACCGCAAGCGCCCCCGTCCACCCCGCGACGAAGGACTCCCGCTCCGGCTTTTCCTCGATGGTCTCCAGGACTGGCGACATGATCGTCTGGCGCAAACTCCCCGCCGCGCACGCCCCCCGGGGCGCACTCACAAGTCGACATATGTAGCCAAAGGCGGTCGCCCCCACACTGTGACCCGGGTCCGGAATCGAGGGTCGCGAGGTGACCGGGTCCACACTCCGATCAGCCGGAGGCCAATTCGAACCGCCGCCGGCCAGGAACGGAGTCCCGGCGTGGCGTCAGCGCAAGTTCGGGATCACCGCCAGACGGCTTCGGCAACCCGCAGGAGGTTGTCGCCGAGGATTCCGCGGATGGCCGCGGCGGGGTAGCCGAGCCGCTCGAGGCCCGCGCGGATTTCCGGGATGACTTCGGGCGGCGCGAACCCGGTGCCGCGCCCGTAACCCCATTCGCGCGGCCAGATCTCCGGTCCGCCGCGCCCCGGCTCGTCGAGCTCCGAGCTCTTGAACATGTAGTCGAGCCCGAGGCCCGCGTGCTCCGCACCGACGAGCTGCGCGACGTAGTCGAGGTTCCGCACGATGACATCCGCCGTCGGCGGTCCGGTGCCGAGGAAGAGGCCCACGCCGTTGATGCCGACGACGCCACCCGTCGCCGCGCAGGCACGGATGAGGTCGTCCGGGATGTTGCGCGGATGGTCGCGCAGCGCCCGCGGGTTCGAGTGAGAGAAAATGACGGGACGGTCGCTCGAGTCGATGATCTCGCGCGCGGTGCGATAGCCCGTGTGCGAGCAGCAGCGCACCATGCCGACGCGGTCCATTTCGGCGAGCATCGAGCGCCCGAGATCCGTGAGACCGTCGTCCTCCGGGTCGTGGCAGCCGCTGCCGGCGAGGTTCCGCCGGTTGTAGACCATCAGCATCCAGCGCACGCCGATGCCGTAGAGGAACTCGACGAGCGAGACTTGCGGGCCGAGCGCGTACACGCCTTCGACGTCGAGGCAGACCGCAAGCCGGCCGCTCGCCTTCGCGGCCCGCAGGTCCGCGGGCATCTCGCCGAGGACGTAGTGCGACGGATGCGCGTTCACGAAGTGCCGGATGCTCGCCGCCGTCCTCAGCATCCGCTCGAGCGGCACGCGGCTGTCGCCGATGTTGACCGTCACGACGTCGACGCCCGCCGCACGATAGCGCGAGAGCTGGGGCAGGAACTCGTCGATGTCCGCGAGGGGCAGGCAGGCGTGATTGTCCCAGACGATCCCTGCGCCATTCATGTAGCAGGCTTCACATCTGGCCGAAGCGCCCGCTCTGGAAGTCCGCGAAAGCCGCCGCGATCTCGCGCTCGCTGTTCATGACGAAGGGACCGTAGCCCACGACCGGCTCGGCGATCGGCTCGCCGGCAAGGACCAGTGCCGAGAACTCGCCCTCGGCCTTTACGGTGAATTCACCGCCGTCACGCGCAAGCCGCACGAGCTGCGCCGGGCCCGCCGAATGCGCGCCATTGACGAGGGCGCGTCCCTGCATCGGGACGATCGCCGTGGTGTGACCCTCCGGAGTCCGGAGCGTGACGGTCTTGCCGTCGGCGACGCGCAGGTCCCAGACCTCGATGGGCGTGAACGTCTCGGCCGGGCCCCGCTGGCCCTCGAACTCTCCCGCGATCACGCGGAGCTGACCGGCGTCGCTGCCCAGCGCAACGCGCGGGATGTCGGAATCGAGGATCGTTTGGTAGCGCGGCTTCGCCATCTTGTGGCGCGCGGGCAGGTTGACCCAGAGCTGCATCATGGACATCGTCCCGCCGTCGCGCGTGAAACGCTCTGAGTGGAACTCCTCGTGCAGGATGCCGGATGCCGCCGTCATCCATTGCACGTCGCCCGGACCGATGCGGCCGCCGTGGCCTGCGGAGTCGCGGTGCTCGAGCTCGCCTGCGTAGACGATCGTCACCGTCTCGAAGCCGCGGTGCGGGTGCACGCCGACGCCGCGCCGGCGTGCGGCCGGGTCGAAGTGACGCGGCGCGGCGTAGTCGAGCATCAGGAAGGGGGAGAGCGGTTCGCGCCCGAGCCCGTCATAGGAAAAGATGGAACGGACCGGGAAGCCGTCCCCGACCCAGTGCGGCGGGGCGGCATCGTGCACGGCGAGTACCTGGCGCATCGTCGCTCTCCTTATTCTCTCGTCGTGGTGATCGAGGCGCCCGTGCGCACGGTGCGCGTCACGGGCGTCTTCTCGGCGATCTCGAGCAGCTTGTCCCATTGCGCCGCCTCGAGCGGCGCGTCCGACGACAGCTGGCGCGCGATGAACGTGTTGCCGTCGTGGTCCTTGTCGAGCGTCAGCGCGACGCGCAAGGCACCGATGGACCAGCCCTTGCGGTCGGCATACATCTTGAGCGTGATCGCGGTGCAGGCGCCAAGCGCGGAAAGCAGCAGGTTGTACGGACCGGGTCCGGCATTCTGCCCGCCCGCCGACAGCGGCTCGTCCGCGATCAGCGTGTGGCCTGCCGTCTCGATCGAATGCGTGTAGTTGGGGCCGGCCGGCGAGACCACGGCGTCCGCGATGCGCTTCAATTGCCGCCCCGCATGCGCAATTGCGCGAGATCGGGGGCGACGAGCGGAGCGCCGCGCGCGCCTTCGACCTTGCCGAATCGACCGCCTTCGAGCCAGTCACGCGTCGCCTGTTCCATCTCGCCGTATGTGCGGGCGACGAAGTTCCACCACAAGAGGACCTCTTCGCCGAACGGACGCCCGCCGACCACGAGCAGGCGCACCGAACCCGCCGATTCGACCGTGAGCCGGTCACGGCCGGTGCCGAAATAGAGGAGGGCACCCGGCTCGAGCGGCTCGCCGCCGACATGGGCCGAGCCCTCGAGCGCCATGACCCCGTGCTCGAAATCCGCGTCCAGCACAAGCTCGGTACGCGCGGGTCCCGGGGCCGTGAGATCGAGGCCGACGAGCGGCGAGTAAACCGCCGCGGGCGCACGCTCTCCCGCGAAGGTTCCCGCGAGCACCGTGATGCGAAAGCCGCCACGCTCGAGGATCGGCAGGTCGGGATAGTGGTCGAACGCAGGCTCGCGGTGGCGCTCACTGTCGGGCAATGCGATCCAGAGCTGGGCGAGCTGGAACCGGCCCGACGCGTCTGCCGGCGAGTCCTCGGCGTGCGAAATCCCGCGGCCGGCCGTCATGAGGTTCACCTGGCCCGGGTGAATCAATTGCCGGTAGCCGAGGCTGTCGGTGTGCAGGATCGAGCCCTCGATCGCCCACGTGAACGTCTGGAGCCCGATATGCGGATGCGGTCCGACGACGAGTCCGCCGCCCTTCGGATAATCCGCGGGTCCGGCGTGGTCGAGGAAGCACCACGCGCCGATCAGGCGACGATGCCGGTTGGGAAGCGCGCGGCGGATTTCGAAGCCGTCGCCAACGATGGCGCGCCTCGATTCGAGACGTTCGATTGTCATCCGGTGATGATGCGCCGGCTGGCAGGGGCTGACAATCGGCAGTAGGCTACCTGATGGCAAGGCGCGCGCGCGTGGCTCTCCTAATTGTTCTCGTACCTGCAGGCCTGTATGCGGCGCTGTGCGTCCTGCTGTTCGTCGTTCAAAGGTCGATGATCTATTTCCCGGTCCATGAAGCGCCGGCGCCTGGCGCCACGCCTGTTCGTTTCAAGACCCAGGGCGCCGACCTGAAGTTGTGGGCTGTGGAAAGGCCCGGCGACAGCGCGCTCCTGTACTTCGGCGGCAATGCCGAGGACGTCGGTGCCAGCGTGGGACGATTTGCCGAGCGACTGCCAGAAACGTCGCTCTTCTTCGTGAACTATCGCGGTTACGGCGGCAGCACGGGAACGCCGACAGAGCGCACACTCGTTGCGGACGCGATCGCGATCTACGACCGGATTCATGAACGGCATTCTCACATTTCCGTAGTGGGCCGCAGCTTGGGAAGCGGAGTCGCGGTGCAGCTGGCCAGCGAGCGACAAGTTGCGCGACTCGTGCTTGTAACGCCTTTCGACAGTCTCGCAAGAGTCGCGCAGGAACACTTTCCCTTGTTTCCTGTCGCCATGCTGATCCGGGACCGCTTTGACTCCGTGGATCGAGCGCCCGGAATCTCGGCGGATACGCTGATCATTGTCGCCGAGGAAGACGAAGTCATCCCACGTGCACGTACAGAGGCGCTCGCCGCGGCGTTTCATGCGCCGCGCAAAATCCTGCTGAAGGGTGCGACACACAACAGTGTCGATCTCGACCGACGGTATTTCGACGAGCTCGCAATATTCCTCGGGCGGTAACGCGGGTGTATCATCGCCCGCCGATGAAATTCGTCCAGAAAATCGCAGCCTACGCATTGCCGCTTCTGGTGGGTGCTTCGGTGTGCGGCTGCTCCCTCGAGCGCATTGCGACCCACCGCGTCGCCGACACGCTCGCCGCATCCGGCACGACCTATGCGTCCGACGACGACCCGGAGCTGATCGAAGCGGCGCTGCCGTTCAGCCTGAAGCTGATGGAGAGCGTGCTTGCCCAGGACCCGGATCACCGCGGCCTGCTCGCGGCGACGTCCGCCGCGTTCACGCAATACGCCTACGCCTTCGTGCAGCAGGACGCCGATGCGCTGGCACTCTCGGACAGCGATGCGGCCTGGGCAGGCTGGAATCGGGCGCGCAGGCTGTTCCTGCGCGCGCGGGATTACGGCCTCCGCGGTCTCGAGACCGGGCATCCGGGATTTCGCGCCGCTCTGGATTCGGATCGCGGCACGGCCGTGCAATCGATCGGTAAACCGGACACAGACCTGCTGTACTGGACAGCCGTCTCCTGGGCGGCTGCGATCTCGCTTGGCAAGGACGATCCCGGCCTGGTGGCCGACCTGGGCAAGGTCTCCGCGCTGATCGACCGTGCGCTCGAGGTCGACGAGGGCTGGGATCACGGCTCCATCCACTCATTCCTCGTTACCTTCACCATGGTTCGCCCGGACGCGCTCGGCGACCGCAAGGCGGATGCGCGCCGTCATTTCGACCGAGCGGTCGAGCTGACGCAGGGACATTCGGCGGGCCCGTACGTTGCGTGGGCGGAGGGCGCGTGCATACCGGACGAGGATCGCGCCTGCTTCGATGCGTCAATCGCCTCGGCGCTCGCCGTCGATCCGGACGCCGACCCCGAACGGCGGCTGGCGAACACCGTGATGCAGCGGCGTGCGGCTTGGCTCAAGGCGAATGTCGATCGCTGGATCCTCCCGCCGCTCGACGACTCCGCGGGATCGGAGCCGCCGCCATGAGGTTGACGGGCCTCGTCGTACGGGCTTTCATCGCGGCGCTTTCGTTCGGCGCCGCGATGCCGCCTGCGATAGCGGCGGAAGGCACGCAGCTGCGCATCGCAACGGTCGCGCCGGCGGGCTCCTCGTTCCACAAGCGGCTGCAGGCGCTCGGCAACGAGTGGTCGAAAGGGCCGGGCGGCGTTTCGATGAACATTTACGCCGGCACCCAGGGCGGAGAGCCGCAGATCGTGCGGCGCATGCGCGTTGGCCAGATCCAGGGTGCGATGCTGACGTCCGTCGGGCTCGGGCAGATTGACCGTTCGGTGACCGCGCTTCAATACCTGCCGCTCCTCTTCCGCGACTGGGATGACGTCGATGCCGTGCGGGAGAAGCTGCGCCCGGAGCTCGAGGCGAGGCTGCTGAAGGCCGGCTACATCGTGCTCTTCTGGGGCGATGGCGGGTGGGTGCGATACTTCTCGAAGAAGCCGATCACGAAGATCGGCGACCTGAAGTCGATGCGGGTCTACACGAGCTCGGGCGATCCGGCGACCGTCGACATCTTCAAGAACTTCTATACGCCGGTCGTGCTGGAGCCCGACCAGATCCTGCTCGGGCTCCGTAACGGCATGATCGACGCGCTGCCCGTGCCGCCCCTGCTCGCGAATTTCAGCCAGGTGGCGACGTACGCGCCGTACATGCTCGACCTGCACTGGGCGCCGGTCACGGGAGCGCTCGTGATCACCGCGCGCGCCTGGAACCAGCTCGACCCGAAGGCACAGGCGTGGCTCAGGGAGTCATCGGAGAAGGCCGGTGCGGAGTTCCGCAGCGCCAGCCGCGTCGAGGACGACCAGACCATCCAGGCGATGAAGGACAAGCAGGGCCTCAAGGTGACGACGCTCTCCCCCGAGGCCGAGCGCGAATGGCGCGCCGAAGTCGCACGCTACTATCCGCGCGTGCGCGGCACGATCATCCCGGAGCAGATGTTCGACGCCGCGGTGGAAACGTTGAAGGGCCGGCACGCCTCGGGCCAGTGATCCAGTTCGTTCATCGCGCCGAAGACCTGCTGCTCGCGGCCGTGCTCGCGCTGCTTGTCGTCCTGGGAGCGGCCTCGGCGAGCATGCGCTTCTCGAATTTCGATGAGCTGATCCGTCACCTGACGCTGGTCGTCGGCATGTTGGGCGGCATGGTCGCCGCACGCGAGGGGCGGCTGCTCGCGATGGGGACCTTTCTCCAGGCGGTGCCGCCGAGGTGGCAGTCCACGGCGCAGGGATTCACCGGGCTCGTCGCCACGACGGTTTGCGCGACCCTGACAGTGGCCGCGTGGCAATTCGTCTCGCAGGAAGCGTCGACGCCGGGCGAGCTCGCCTTCGGAGTGCCGCGCCTGGTGCTGCAGGCCGCGATGCCGGCCGGATTTGCATTCATCACCCTGCGGCTGGCGGCGCATGCGACGCCCGGAAGCGGGGCGCGCGCCGCGATCCTCGCCGTCGCAATCGCAGCCGCCGCCTGTGTCGCCCAGCATGACGGGGCGTTGCCGGCGATCCGACTGCCGGCGCTCGCCGCGCTCGCCGTCGCGATCCTGTTCGGCGCGCCGCTCTTCACCGGGCTCGCGGGCATTGCGCTCATCTTCTTCATCGGCACCGGCGACCCCATCGCTTCGGTGCCGCTCGACCACTACGACCAGGTCGTGAACCCGCTGCTCGCGACGCTGCCGCTCTTCACGCTCGCAGGCTTCGTCGTGACCTCGACGCGTGCCGCACGCCGCCTCGTGCGTCTGCTCTGGGCCTGGGCCGGGCCGCTCCGCGGCGCACCGGCGATCGTCACCGTACTCGCCTGCGCATTCTTCACCGCATTCACCGGGGGATCGGGAATCACGATCCTCGCGCTCGGGGGCCTGCTCATGCCGATCCTGATGTCGTCGCGCTACGACGATCGGATGGCGCTCGGACTCGTAACCGGCGCGGGATCGCTCGGCGTCCTGTTCGCGCCCTGCCTGCCGCTCATCCTTTATTCGATCGTCGCGAACGTGCCGATCGAGTCGATGTTCCTCGGCGGCGCGCTGCCCGGGCTACTGATGGTCGCGCTCGCCTGCGCATGGGGCGTGTGGCGTTCGCCGGGCAAGCGCGTGCGGCCGCGGCTCAGCTGGCGGCGCGTCGCCGCGACGACCTGGCGCGCGAAGTGGGACCTCCTGCTGCCCGTCGTGCCGATCGTGCTGATCTTCGGCGGCTTCGCGCTGCCCGTGCCCGCCGCCGCGATCACGGCCGCCTACGCGATATTCATCGCGGCCTTCGTGAACCGCGACCTGCCGCGCGGCGAGCGTCTCGTCGAGGTGCTCGCGGAATGCGGCCTGCTGGTCGGAGGCGTGCTCCTGATCCTGGGGACGGCCATGGGCCTCACGAACCTCCTCATCACGAACCACGTGCCGGACCGCCTGACTGCCTGGATGGACGCGGCGTTCGACTCGCCCTGGGTCTTCCTGCTGATGCTGAACCTCGTGATGGTGGTGCTCGGCTGCGTGATCGAGATCTTCTCGGCGATCATCGTCGTCGCGCCGCTCGTCGTACCGGTTGCGAACGCCTTCGGCGTCGATCCGGTGCACCTCGGGGTCGTGATGCTGGCGAGCCTCGAGCTCGGCTACCTGATGCCGCCGATCGGCCTCAATCTCCTGATGTCCGCATCCCGCTTCCGGCGCCCGATGCTCGAGGTTGCGACGGCGACGCTGCCCATGTTCGCCGTGCTGGCGGTGGGCGTCGCGCTCATCACTGCGTTCCCGCAGTTGAGCCTGTGGCTGCCCCGTTGGTTCGCGGGCGCGGCGCCTTAGCGCGCCCGCGCCGCCTGCCAGAGGCTCGACAGCTCGTCGCGCGCCCGCCTGGCCGCGGGGCCGATGATCACGTGTACGCGGCCGGGCGCGGCGCGCGCAAATCCCCGCGGCGACGCCGCGGCGAGCGCCACTTCGTCGACGCGGCCGTCGTCGGCGACGGCGACGAGGAGCCGTGTGGATGCCGACTCGACGCTGGCGATGTTGTCGGATCCGCCGAGCGCGGCGAGGAGCGCATTCGCGTCGGGCGCGGCCGGGCCCGGGCCCGGCAAGGCATGCAGGCTCCGGCGCATGTCGGCGGCGAGCTGGTCGGCGATCGGGCCCACGACGACCTGCAGCGTGTCGGCCGTGGGCCGAACGAGGCCGCGTGCGCCGAGGCGCCGCAGCGTGTCCTCGTCCACCGCCGATGCGCTTGCAAGCGCAACGCGCAGGCGCGTCATGCAGGCATCCAGCGACCGGATGTTTCCGGCTCCTCCGAGTGCCCGAATGAACGAGAGTGCTTCGTCAGAGCCCGCGGACGTTTCGGTTGCCGTCTCCTCATCCTCGCGGCCGGGCGTCCTGAGGTCGAAGCGCCGGATCACGTACCGGAACGCGAAGTAGTAGACCGCGAAGTAGAGGACCCCGACCGGCAGCATCAGGAGGGGCCGGGTCGCCTTCCCATAATTGAGGAGGTAGTCGAAGAGCCCCGCGGAAAAGCTGAAGCCGAGCTTTACGCCCAGGACGTCCATCAGCACCATCGCCGTCCCGGTCAGGATCGCATGCAGCGCGTAGAGCGCCGGTGCGAGGAAAACGAACGTAAATTCGATGGGCTCGGTGACGCCGGTCAGGAAAGAGGTGAGCGCCAAAGAGACGAGCAGGCCGCCGGCGACGCGGCGGCGCGCGGGCAGGGCGGCGCGGTACATCGCGAGGCAGGCCCCCGGAAGGCCGAACATCATCACCGGGAAAAATCCCGACATGAACGCTCCGGCGCTCGGGTCTCCCGCCATGAAGCGGTTCAGGTCACCGGTCGTGCCGTGGTAATCGCCGACGAGGAACCAGGCAAAGTTGTTCAGGACGTGGTGCAGGCCGGTGATGATCAGGAAACGGTTGAGCACGCCATAGACGAAGAGGCCAGCCTCGCCCGAACCGAGCGCGGCCCGGCTCAGCGTGTCCATGCCATGTTCCAGTGACGGCCAGCCGAAGCCGAAGGCGGCGGCCAATACGAGGCCCGCGACGCCCGCGATGATCGGCACGAAGCGGCGGCCGCCGAAGAACGCCAGGTAGCTCGGCAACTTGACGTCGCTGTAGCGGTTGTAGAGCACGCCCGCGAGGCAGCCGGAAATGATGCCCGCGGGAACCGAGAGCTTTGTCATCGTGCCGGCGGGCACGCCGGCGATCACCTCGGCCCCGCCAGTCGCGACGAAGTAGCACACCATGGCCGCAAGGCCGGAGGCGCCGTGGTTCTCGCGCGCCATGCCGACCGCGATGCCGATCGCGAACAGGATCCCGAGGTTCGCGAAGATGGCCTGGCCGGCGGCGGCGACCGCCGGCAGGTCCAGGAGATCCGGCTGTCCGAGGCGGAGCAGCATGCCGGCGATCGGCAGCACCGCGATCGGGAGCATCAGCGCGCGACCGAATTGCTGCAATCCACCGAGCCAGTGCTTCATGGCGACGCCTCCAGAAGCGTTCGCACCGCGGCCGCGCCATCCGCCGCGAGCGCACGCCGCGCAAGCTCGCGGCACTCTTCCAGTGTGCGCCGGCGCACCGCGTCCTTGATCGCCGGGATCGAGCCTGGCACGGCCGACAGTTCACCGACACCGAGGCCGACGAGAAGGGGAGCCGCCGCAGGCTCGGAGGCGAGGCCGCCGCACACGGCGACCGGCCGTCCGGCGGCGCGCGCGGCCGACGCGACGCGCTCGATGAGCCGCAGTACCGCCGGGTGCAGCGCATCGAGCATGCCGGCGAGGGTCGGGTGGGCCCGGTCGATCGCGAGCACGTACTGCGTCAGGTCGTTCGTGCCGATCGAGAAGAAATCGGCGTGCGCCGCGAGCCGCGCCGCCTCGACCGCCGCAGCCGGGGTCTCGACCATGATGCCGACCGGGATTCCGGCGTCACCCTGTACGGTCGGCGCGATCTCGCGGATGAGCGCGCGGACGGCCGCGACCTCCGCCGCGTCGTTCACCATCGGTAGCAGGATCCGGCAACGGCCGCGTGGCCGGACAGAAAGAATCGCCGCGAGCTGCGCACGCAGGTGTTCCGGGCGCCAGAGGCTCGCGCGGATGCCTCGAAGGCCCAGCGCGGGATTGTCCTGCGCGGGCATTTCGAGGAACGGGATCGGCTTGTCGCTGCCGGCGTCGAGCGTGCGGATCACGACGGGCCGGTTGCCGAAGGCGGCCGCGATCTCCTGATAGCTCCGCGACTGCTCATCCACGCCCGGCGGCGCCACGCGGTCCAGGAACAGGAACTCGGTGCGCAGCAGCCCGCAACCTTCGGCGCCCGCCGTGACTGCCGCGCGCGCCTCGGCGAGCGAGCCGACGTTTGCGAACACCTCGATGCGCTCGCCATCCGCCGTGCGGCAGTCGAGCGCCGCCGCGGTTCGAAGCTCCGCCTGGCGCTGCGCGCGCGCCGCGATCCGCGCCTCGGCGCCGGCGAGCGCCGCCGTACCCGGCTCGACCGTCACGCGGCCCTGTTCAGCGTCCACCAGGACGGTCGTACCGTCCGCGACCTTGAGCAAGGCCGCGTCGACGCCTGCGAGCATCGGCAGGCCCATCGCACCGGCGAGGATCGCGACATGCGAAGTCGCAGCCCGGCTCACCGTGCAGATTGCCGCGATTTGCGCGGCATCGAGCGCGAGGAACTGCGAGGGCAGGAGTTCGTGCGCAATGACGATCGCGCGCGCCGGAAGCCGCGGGACGACGCGCTCCGCGCGGCCGGCGAGGATTTCGAGGAGCTGCAGCTCGAGGTCGCGGAGGTCGTCGGCGCGCGCCGCGATGTGCGCATCATCCTGCGCGCCGAGGAGGCGCACCGCCTCGCGCACGGCCGCGCGCCAGGCAAAGCCGGCGCTGCGGCCTTCCGCGATCGCGCGGTACGCGGACGCGAGCAATTCCGGGTCTTCGAGGAACTCGAGGTGGGCGCCGACGATTCCGGCGCCCGCGCCGCCGTCGCCGGGCGCCAGGCGCAAGAGTCTGGCGCGCAGCTGCTCCCGGCCCGAGTCGAAGCGCTGCATTTCCTCCTGAGGGCCGACGCCGTCTTCCGGTACGACGGGCTCGCCACGTGCGACATGCACCGCAGGTCCGACCGCAATGCCCGCGGACGCGATGATGGCCTCGCCCGACTGGTCGGCAGCCGGCGCATCGCCCGGCGCGCTTGCCGCGGCCGCTTTCGCGTCGGCGGCGGCGCGCATCAGTGCCTGCTCCAACGCGCCGGCCACGAGCCCGGAATCGTCGCCCGTCGCATGCAGCACGAGCTCGTCGCCGTGACGTGCGCCAAGGGCAAGGAGGGCAATGGCGCTCCGCGCGTTCGCGCTGCGGCCGCGCAGCGTCAGCGCGGCCTCGGCCCGCAGGTGCCGGATCGCCTGCGCCAGCATCGCGGCGGGCCTCGCGTGCAGCCCATGCTCGAGCGGGATGACGAGCCGTGCGCGCGCCTCGCCGGACGTGCCCGCCGGCGCTGCGACTGCGCCTTGCGCTGCCACACGCAAGACCATGAGGGTGTCGCCCGCCCGGACCGGGCCGGGCCTTGGCCGCTCGACGATGCGAAAGCGGTCGGGCTCGGTGACGATCACCGGCGTAACAACGCTTTTCGCTTCGCGCGCAATTCTCTCGAGGTCGAATCGGATGAGCGGCTGGCCGGCCTTGACGCGCTCGCCGGCCGCGACCAATGCCGAGAAGCCTTCACCTTTCAAGGCGACCGTGTCGATGCCGATGTGGACGAGGATTTCCGCGCCGTTCGCCGCACGGACCGTGACGGCGTGCGCGGACTCGGGGAGCGCCGTGACTTCGCCGTCGCAGGGCGCACGCACCACGGTCTCGATCGGGTCGATCGCTATGCCGTCGCCCAGCATGCGGGTCGCGAAGACCTCGTCCTCGACCTCGTCGAGCGGCCCGGCCCAGCCGGAGAGCGGCGCCTGCAGCTTGAGGTCGCTCATTCCCCGAGCTCCACCCATTGGATCGCCCAGATCGGGTCGATCGCCGGGCGCGCGAATCGCAGGCAGAGATTTCCACGCGCCGGCTGCGGCGGGATCCTGGCCGGCCCGAGGATCGAGACGGCTGGGTTGGCGGCGGCCGGGGCTAATGGCAGGATCGCCACGGGTTCTCCGCGACAGTCGCCCGCGCGGACTTCGAGCTCGCCATCCTTCGTGCGCGCGTCTCCACGCCGGATGGCGTCGGCGTCCCGGCCGATCTGGAAGTTGAAGGGCAGCTGGCCGACGGCGGCACGGAATGTGGCGCCACGCGTGAGGTCGGCATCCCGCCAGATCCAGCAGGGGTCGACGATGTCCACGTTGAAGAACGCGCGCTCGCCTTCGAGCGGCGCGTCGTCCTCGAGCCGCAGCACCAGTTTGCCGCTGCAGGACTCGAGCACCTCGTCGCTTCGCCTCGTGAGGACATTCGGATCCATCACGAGTGCCGGCAGGCTGCCGAGCGGGAGCGCACCGTCGAAGCTCGCGGCCCTGAGCTCATCGCCGGACTTGGCTTCGAAGGCGCCGTCGTAGCGCTTGGAGGCGGGCCCGGGTTCCTTGCCGTCGACTGTATATCGCAGCTCGCCGAATGCGGCTTGCTGCGAGAGCGTGACTCGGAGCCTTCCGGGCGCGGCCCCGGGCGTCAGCGCGGCGCGCGGCGCAAGGGACGTGTCCGAGTAATGGATGCCGAGCGCGCGGTAGCGCGCGAACTGTGCGCCGAGCCGTCTTTCGAAGTCGGGCCAGTTGCGCGCGGAGGCGGGCGACCAGGTGGCCTCGGCGAGGGCGGCGACGCGCGGAAACGCCTGGTGCTCGATCCGCTCGGTCAGCCGCATGTGCTCGGTCCAGGCATTGAGCTGTGCGCCCAGGACGTGCGCGGAGTCCGATGCAGAGAGGCCGGACGGCACGGGCTCGAAGTCGTAGACGTCCTTGAGCGTGACGATTCCGGGCCGCCCGGGCGGCTCGACCGGTGAGTCGCTCTGCCAGTGATCGAGGTAGAGGGTCGGCGAAGGCGCCATCACGACGTCGTGCCCGGCGCGCGCTGCCGCGATCGCGCCATCGGCGCCGCGCCAGGACATGACGGCCGCGCGCGCGGGCACTCCGCCGTCGAGGATCTCGTCCCAGCCGATCAAGCGGCGGCCGTGTGCGTCGAGAAACGCGCCGATCTTCGCGATGAACCAGCCTTGCAGCGCCTCCTCGTCGGCAAGTCCGAGCTCGCGCAGGCGAGCCTGCACGCGCGGCGACGACTTCCATCGGTCCTTCACTGCCTCGTCGCCGCCCACGTGAATGAACTCGCCCGGGAAGAGATCGATGACTTCCGTGAGGACGTCTTCGAGAAAGGCCAGCGTCGCGTCGTCGGCGTTGAACAGGTAGTCGTGCACGCCCCAGTCCGGCGAAACGGGCGGCGCCGTGCCGCCGGTGCCGAGCATGGGATAGCTCGCGATCGCGGCCTGCGCGTGCCCGGGCATCTCGATCTCCGGGACGATCGTCACGTAGCGCGAGGCGGCGTAGGCGACGAGCTCGCGAACCTCGGCCTGGCTGTAGAAGCCGCCGTACATGGACGTTTTGCCGGTCGCCGGATCCGGTCCGCGCGGCCAGGCTGCGCCTGCGGGGATGCGCCATGCGCCGACTTCCGTAAGGCGCGGGTACTTCCGGATCTCGAGGCGCCAGCCCTGGTCGTCGGTCAGGTGCCAGTGCAGGACATTCAGCTTGTGCAGCGCCATCCAGTCAATCAGCTCGCGGATGAAGGCCGGCGGCTGGTAGTGACGCGCGGAGTCGAGCATCAGCCCGCGCCAAGGGAAGCGCGGCGCGTCCTCGATGCGCAGCGCAGGAATCTCGGCCGGGCCGCTGGATGACGCACCGGCCGTCGCCAGCTGCCAGAGGGTGACCACGCCATAGAAGAGGCCGCGAGGTTCCGTCGCGCGAATCTCGATGCCGCCGCTGCCGACTTCGAGCGTGTAGGCCTCGGGCGCGTCGCCCTGAGGCTCATCGAGCGTCAGCCGCACCGCGGGGGAGGGCTGCGCGGCATTTGTCGCCTCGAGCCTGAGTCCGCGCGTGCGTGCGAGAAGATCGGCGAAATAACGCGCGACGGGCTCCGCGCGCGCGTCCGTCGCGACGATAGGCGTTCCGTCAGCAAGCCTGAAGCTGCCGTGGGCGTACTCGAGTTTGGCCGGGGCGGGGATCACTTGCAGCACCGGCGATTCACCCTTGCCGCACGCTGCCAAGGCGGCCAGGAGGGCCGGAACCCACAGGAAGGCTCGCGCCGGCTTCAAGGCGTGCTTCTTCACGGTGCACAACATAGAACAAGGGCGGAGGAGTTGCCTCCTCCGCCCCGCAGTTCCCCCTCTGCCGACCCCCTCAGAACTTGGCGCGGAAGCTCAAGTAGTACTGCGCTCCGTTCTTGTAGAACGCCCTGGGCTGGTCCGTGTTGAGCGCGTAATACTTGATCGTCGGGTTGTTCAGGTTCATCCCGTCCAGGTAGATCGAGTACTTGTCGTTGAACGAGTAGTTCAGCGTGGCCGAAATCGAGTCGATGTCGTCCTGCGAAAAAGCCGTGTTGCGATCGAGGCCGCTGAAGAACGCCGACCGGTAGGTGTAGTTCACCCGCGCGCCGAACTTCGCCGTTTCGTAGTAGCCGCCCACGTTGTAGGTGTTCTCCGAGGTACCGACCAGCCGGTCGTCGGCGCCGGGCGCTGCATCCGTCTGCTTGCCGTCGGCATAGGTGTAGTTCGCGTTGAAGCCGAAGTTGTCGGTGAGCGCCTGCTGGTAGTTCAGCTCGAAGCCCTGCACGCGGCCCTGGGCATTGACCGGCACCGTGAGGTCGTAGGTGAGAAACTCGCCTTCAGGGAAGTTCGTGCTGTAGGTGAAATACTGCTTGCGTTCCGTGCCGAACGAGACGTAGTTGTCGAGGTCCATGTAGAAGATCCCGGCGCCCAACAGCGAGTTCGACGCGAAGTACCACTCCAGGCCGGCGTCGAAATTCGTCGAGCGGATGGGCTCGAGGTCCGGGTTACCGCCCGAACCGCTCCCGACCTCATCGACCGTGGCCGGCGGCGCGCCCAGCGAGACGAACCCGGCAAGTGCCGAATAGTCAGGGCGTGTCATTGTCATCGCGGCCGCGAACCGCGCCACGAGGGTATCCGATACGTTCCATCGCAGGTTGGCGCTTGGCAGCCAGTCCTCGTAGGTGTTCTTCGTCGTGACGGGCTTGAAGGTGCCGAATGCGGAGCCGACGATTGCATCCGGGTCCGTGGGATCCGCCGAGACGTTGCTGACGACGTTTTCGTCGGTCTGCACGTAACGCAGGCCCAGGTTGCCGCTCCAGTTGGAGCCCCCGAAGTTCAGCTGCGCATAGGCCGCGGAATTCTTCTCCTCGACCTGGTACATGCTGTTCCAGTCGAGCCGTACCACCGGGTCGCGATTGACGTTGTCCGAATTGTTGTAGTCATTGAGCTGCGACGGGGTCCAGAACCAGAAATCCGTCGGGAAGCTCCCGCCGAACGTGTTGAAGTCCCCGGGATAGTTCTGGAAGCCGACGGGGTAGCTCGCCGGGTCGCTGGCACCCGGGAACAGTGGGCCCTGGCCGATGGCGTTGAGAGAATCGCGCGAGTGCTTGCTGTAGCGCAGGCCGAAGTCCATGCCGGTCAGGCTGCTGCCTTCCATCGCGAAGTTCGCATCGATCTTCGCCCAGTCCTCCTGGTCTTTGACGTCGATGCTCTGGTCGCCGAAGATCCAGCCGAACCCGGCCGTGGCTGGATCGTCCGTCACGGCGTCGCCGAAGTTGAAGCTCGGTGCGGCCTCCATGCCGTGCAGCCCGTACGAGCCGCCGATGCCCCCTCCAAGTACGGTCTCCGAAACGTTCTGCTCCGGGGTCTTGCCGTGCCCTTCGGAAGTGCCGATCTCGCCGGAGAACGTCAATGTGTCGCTGGCCGCATAGCTGCCGCTGATGGCTCCGTAATTCGAGGTCGCCTTCGAGTGCGGCCGCGAGATCTGGTCGTAGACGCCGGCTGATGGCGTCGAGGCTCCGGACCAGGAGGCACTTACGAGCGTGTTGTTTCTGATTACGTAGCCGGGATCGGGCGCCTGGGCGGTTCCGCCCGGGACTCCTCCGCTCTGCAACAGATTGCTGGTCCAGAAGAGATAGTTTCGATTGTAGTTTGTCGCGTCGAGGTCCGATGTGAAGTACTGGATGTCGAACTGCAGATCGTCACTGGGACTGACCTGGAGGTCGATCAGGCCGCCGGTGCGCTCGCGCTTCTGCTCGAACAGGGCGGCGCCGATGAGCACGGGATACTGGACGCCCGCGAGATCCGGATTCGATCCCGCTATGACGCTGCCTTCACCGATCGTGCCGTAACCCAGGAGCTCGACGCCGTCGCGCCGGAGGTGCCGCTCCTCGGAGAAGGCCTGCACCATGAGGCCCAGGGTGTTCGCCTCGTTCTTCCAGTTGAAGAGGGCGCTGAACTGCGGATCGGTCTCGTCCGGCTGGTCGGCGTAGACGGCGCCGGCCGAAAATCCGAATGTGTACGGGTCGTTGAAGTCGAGCGGCTTGCGCGTGACGATATCGACGGAGCCGGCGACGCCGCCCTCGACCAGTGATGCCTGCGAGCTCTTGTGCACGACGATCTGGTCGACGAGCTCTGACGGCAGCAAGGTGTAGCTGACGCTGCGTCCCACCTGGGATACCTGGTTCAACACGAACCAGTCACCGGCCGCGATGTTGTGGCCGTTGATGAGCGTCTGCGTCAGGCTGGGGTTCGTTCCGCGCATGCTGATGCGGTCGTTCTCGTCGAATCCGCCTTCGTTGGCGCTCGCGGAGCTGACAGTGACGCCGGGCAGGCGCGAGAGCGAGTCGGCGACGTTCTTGTCCGGCATCTTGCCGATGTCCTCGGCAGTCACGACTTCCACGACGGAGTTCGCGTTGCGCTTCGCTTCGAGCGACTTTTCGTTCGAGACTCGAATGCCGGTGACGATCACTTCTTCGAGCTGCTGCTGCTGCGCCTGCGACGCGCTCGGCCCGAAGAGCGCGATGGCGACTGCGGTTCCGATCAACGTCGACCGTGTGCTGTTCATGTGCTGTGGTCCCCCTAAGGATCAGTTTCCGGCGCCCGACCCGGACGGGCGTCTGTGCGAACTGTCACCGGAAAATTCCGCGAGAGCCCAGTGACAGAACCAATGTGATGCCAATATAATACCACCCGAAGACGAATGGCAAGCCCGGGCAATATGGGCAAAGCCGCGGGCGACGGGGAGACTGCCAGCCGGCTTCGGCAGGAAGAGGACCGAGCGAGGGGGAGGTATGGCATTGGTCTCGTCGGCAAACTCGACGCGCGGCAGGGATTCGGGCTCCACGCGGCTTGCCCGCGCGGTCGGTCCGCTCACGGAATCGAGCAACCTGCCGCTGTACCAGCAGCTTCAGCGCGCCCTCCGCGACGCCATCGACCGCCGCATCCTCGATGCGAGCGACGCATTGCCCGCGGAGCGCGACCTCGCCGCCGAGTTCGGCGTTTCGCGGATCACCGTGCGCAAGGCGATCGACGGCCTGGTGAGCGAGGGGCTGCTGACGCGGCGCCAAGGCTCGGGCACTTTCGTCCGCGGCCGCGTCGAGAAGAATTTCTCGCTGCTGACGTCCTTCTCGGAGGACATGCGCGCGCGCGGGCTCAATCCCCGCAGCGAATGGCTGAAGCGCGCGCGCGGGACCGTCACGCCGGAGGAGGCGCTCACGCTGAGGTCCAGCCCGGGCACACCGGTCTACCGATTCAATCGCCTGCGATTCGGGGACGATGCTCCGATGTCCGTCGAGTACGCGACGATCGTCGCGTCCTGCCTGCCGTCGCCCGACGCAGTGAAGACGTCGCTGTACCAGGCGCTCGAGCAGACCGGCAACCGGCCGGTGCGCGCGCTCCAGCGCGTGCGCGCGGTGCTGCTCACGCGCGAGCAGGCGGAGCTCCTGCGCGCGAAGCAGGGCGACGCGGGGCTGCTGGTCGAACGGCTCGGGTTTCTCAAGGACGGAAGGGCGATCGAATTCTCGCAGTCCTATTACCGGGGCGACACCTACGACGTTGTCGCCGAGCTCAGCACGACGCGGTGATCGTCGAGACCCGCATGTACCGTGAGGCGGCCGCCGCTCCCGCGGCGGTCCGCTCGCAGCTTGCCGCGAATCGGCACGCCGTCGAGGAACTCGGCGACACGCTTCGCGATTTCGCGCCGCGCGCGGTCGTGACCTGCGCGCGGGGCAGCTCGGACCACGCGGCGACCTATGCACGCTACCTCATCGAAACGCGGACGGGGCTCCTCGCGTCGTCCGCTGCGCCTTCGGTCAGCTCGCTGTACGCGTCCAAGCCGGACCTCCGGTCGGTCCTGTTCATCGTGATTTCGCAGTCGGGGGCAAGCCCCGACCTGCTCGCGGCTGCGAGCGCCGCGAAGTCCGCCGGCGCATTCGTCCTGGCGCTCGTCAACGTCGAGGGATCGCCTCTGGCGCAGACCGCCAGCCGCTCGATACCGCTCGGCGCCGGGACGGAATCGAGCGTCGCAGCGACCAAGTCATACATCGCCTCGCTGTCCGCGATCGTGCAGCTCGTCGGCCACTGGACGCAGGATCACGAGCTCCTCCGGGCGCTGGACGGAGCTCCTGACCGGCTCGCTGCCGCATGGCAGCTCGACTGGAGCGCGGCTCTCGAGAGCTTCCGTGCCGCGAGCAGCCTCTATGTCGTGGCGCGCGGCCTCGGCCTCGGCATCGCGCAGGAAGCCGCGCTCAAGCTCAAGGAGACCTGCGGCCTTCACGCCGAGGCATTCAGCTCGGCGGAGCTTCGGCACGGGCCGCTCGCGCTGGTGGGCCGCGGATTTCCGGTGCTCGCGTTCGCCCAGCACGACGAGGCCCTCGCCGACGTCGAAGCGCTGGCCGCGGAGCTCGCGGGCGTAGGCGCCGATGTCCTGATAGCCGGCACCGAAGTTCCGGGTGTGCGTGCGCTCCCGGCCGTGGGTGCGCACCCGGCGATCGAGCCGCTGTTGCTGATACAGAGCTTCTACCGGCTCGCCAATGCGCTCGCGCTCGCGCGGGGCCGTGATCCGGATCGCCCGCCGCACCTGCGCAAGGTTACGGAGACCGTCTGATGGCCGTCGCGCTCGTCAATGCTCGCGTGCTCGCCGACGACGGATTCCTCGATGACCACGCCGTGCTCCTCGAGGGCGAGCGGATCGTCGATGTCGTCCCGGCCGCCGACCCGCGCTGCAGAAGCGCGGAGCGCCACGACCTGGGCGGTCACCTGCTGCTGCCCGGTTTCCTGGACACCCAGGTCAACGGCGGAGGCGGGGTCCTGTTCAATGCGGAGCCGACGGTCGATGCGATCCGCGCGATCGGCGAGGCGCATCGCCGGTTCGGCACCACCGGGTTCCTGCCGACGCTCATCAGCGACGACCTCCACATCGTCGCGCGCGCGGTCGACGCGGTCCGCGCCGCGCTGGAGGGCGGCGTGCCCGGGGTGCTCGGCATCCATATCGAGGGGCCGTATCTCAACGTCGCACGCAAGGGCGTGCACAGCTCCGAGAAACTGCGAGGGCTCGACGAGAGCGCGATCGGGCTCCTGACTTCGCTGCACAAGGGAAAGACGCTCGTGACCCTCGCGCCGGAGATGACGACGCCCGCGATCATCTCGAAGCTGGCGTCGGCGGGCGTCGTCGTCTCCGCGGGCCACACCAATGCTACCTATCGGGAAATCCGCACCGCGCTGGAGCACGGGCTCACGGGCTTCACGCACCTGTTCAACGCCATGTCGCAGCTCACCGGACGCGAGCCGGGCGTCGTCGGTGCCGCGCTCGACGACCCGGGCAGCTGGTGCGGGATCATCGTGGACGGGCGGCACGTCGATCCGACGGTGCTGCGCATCGCGCTCCGCTGCAAGCGCCGCGACCGATTCATGCTGGTTACCGATGCCATGCCGAGCGTCGGCGCGGCGGAGAAATCGTTTTCGCTGCAGGGGCGGATGATTTCCGTGGCGGACGGCGTGCTGGTCGACGAGGAGGGGACCCTTGCAGGTTCCGACACGGACATGGCATCGACCGTGCGCAATGCGATCGAGCTCCTGGGCCTCGAGCTGCCCGAGGCCGCGCGGATGGCGAGCCAGTATCCCGCCGAGTTCCTCGGCCTCGGCGGCGAGCTGGGCCGGATTGCGCGCGGCTACCGGGCGAACCTCGTACTCGTCGATGACGAGATCAACGTCCAATCAACCTGGATCGACGGCCGTCTTTCACGCTGAGCCGCCCGTCGGGCGGCCGTGCCGTCAGCGCCTGAGCCTCGCGACGAGGAGCTCCCGGATACGTTGCGCCGCATCGGGCGCCATCGTGGACAACACGCCGCGGCGGTGCGGCGGTATGTGCGCGATGTCATCGTCGTTCGTGCTGAATACATAGTGGTCGAACAGGCTCGCCCAGGCCTTTCTGAGCTCGACCGGCATCGGCCGCACGTTCAGCAGGCTGTGCAGGAGGCAGTCCATCCCTGAGGCAGTCCGCTCCACCGCGCCGAGCGCGCCTTTCCACCAGTAATTCACGAGGACATTGAGCGTCGGATCGAGCGACTCGACGTGATGCCACCACAAGGTCGGGATGTAGATGGCATCGCCGGGCGCGAGGTCCGCGACCCAGGCCGCTGACAGCGCGTCCCGGAATTTCGGGAATCTGCCGTAGTCCGGTTCCGCGAGCTGGACCATGCTCATCGCCGCCCCCGTCGGAGCGAAGTCGAGCGGCCCGACGTACAGGTTCGCGACCTGTTCCGGCGGGAACAGGGTGAATCGGCGTCTCCCTGCGACGACGCATGCGACATTGTCCGATTCGTCGAAGTGGGCCGGCACCGTCACGCGATTGCCGATCCACAGACGCGGCGCCACCGCTGGGTCGAGGAGCGTCAGCCGGTTTTCCGTGCCGAATCGCGGCAGGCAGTCAGCGACGAGTGCGCTCTGCACGGCGACTGAGGGCGGGTCCTCGAACTGCGCATAGCGCGCCAGCTGCTCGAGGATCGCAGAGACCGGGAGCCGGTTGCGCACGAAGTTGAATCCATCCATGGCTGCGTCGTAGGCGATGCGCCCGCGCGCCTGGGGCGGCATGAGGATGGCGTCGACGGGGGTGCCGTTGTCGAACCCGGCAAGGTAGCGGGCGATATCACCCGTTGAAACGCGCGCCGCTTTCACGGCCGGCCATTCACGCACGAGGCCACGCAGCACCGCCGGCCGGTAATGCGTCAGGACTTCCTCGCGGATCTGCCGCTCGTCGGCGCCGCGCAGCTCGGGGATGGATCGTGGCGCGGGCTCGCCCATCGTCAGCCGCCAGCCGCGGGGTCGGCTGCTCCGCTGCGTTTCATCATCAAAGCTGGTCGAGCCCCGTGCGGCGATGCGTCGCCGCCTGCAACATGGCGAGCGCCTCGACCGCGACCGTGTCCTCGCCGTCGTTCGCCAGGATCGTGAACCAGAGCGTCAGCGTCCCGACCTGGAGGGCGCCCTGGTTCATGAACTTGAACTCCCCGGGTCCGGGGTCGCGGTCGGTGGCCGCGAAGTAGTAGCCGACGCCGTTCGCGCCGTTCAGCTGCCTCACCTCGAGGTACGATTCGACGGCTTCGGGCTTCACGCGCTCGGCGGCGTCGCGGATCGCGTCGCGCAGCTGCGCGAGCTCCCGCACGTCCTTGCCCGTGGGATCCGGCCATTCCGGCGTGATGAAGACCTGCCGCGGCCCGTCCGGCCGGATGCTCATGACGATCGTCGGCGGTCCGCCGCCATCCGGCTGCTCGACTTCGTCTTTCCAGCCGGCTGGCAATGGCATCTCGAGCGTGTCCTGGTTCGGGAGCTCGTAACGCTTGAGTCCGGCCGGATCGTCAGCGAGCGCGGCACTCCCCGCCATGAGCGCGGCGCCCAGCAAAAGGAAAGCAGGCAGAGAGCGGGTCATTGCCCGCACGCGGGGATTTCCCTAGGGAGTGGGAGCGGGCGCGGCCGCGTCCGCCCCGGCAGGCCCTTCGCCGGAGACGAAGCCGACTTTCTGCAGGCCGCCGCGCTGCAGCGTGAAGAGTACGTTCGCGACGTACACGTAGGGCACGCGCCGGTGCGCGTCCACGTGAACCTCGGGTTGCGGGTCTTTCGCGTTCTCGATCGCGACGTAGTCGCGGAAGGTCTGCTGGTCGACGGGTGCGCCGTTCCAGTAGATGGTCCCGTCGAACTCGACGTAAACCTTGACGACCGGCGGCGGCTCGGTCGGAGGATTCGGGTTGTCGCGCGGCAGGTCGATCTTGACCGCGTGCGTCATCACGGGAATCGTGATGATGAAGATGATGAGGAGCACGAGCATGATGTCGACGAGCGGGATGACGTTCGGCTCGACCATCGGATCGGCGCTGTCACCCTTGACCGAAATCGCCATGCGATCCCCTTTCGGCCCCTGTCTCAGGGCCTTGATCTTTCGATCGTCGGAGTTTGCCCGTCCACCCCGCATGGCGCAAGCCAGCGGCCGCCGTCAGTGCTATCCTTTTTTTGAAAAACCGGCCGGCAAGGCGGAGGAACGGGGGACAGGATGGCGAGATCGACCGGCGACATACGTAACTTGGCCCTGCTCGGACACGCCGGCGTGGGCAAGACCCTGCTGGCCGAGGCGCTGCTCTTCGGCGCCGGCAGCATTCGCGCCAAGGGCAGTCTCGCCCGAGGCACCACGGTCTGCGACCACGATCCCCAGGCGCGACGCCTCCTGCATTCGGTCGACGCGACGCTCTGCTGGCTCGAGACCGGCGGCGCCCTGGTCAACCTCATCGACACGCCCGGATTCCCGGACTTCATCGGCCGGACGCTGCCGATGCTCGAGGCGGTCGAGACGGCCGCGATCGTCGTGAACGCGGTGACGGGCGTCGAGTCCATGGCGCAGCGCTTTATGGATGCGGCCCGCGAGCGCGGGCTCTGTCGCCTCATCGTGATCAACAAGATCGACGCACGCGAGGCAAATCCCGAGGCGACGCTCGAGGAGATCCGCGAGCAGTTCGGGCGCGAGTGCCTGCCGATCAACCTGCCGGCAGCCAATGGAACCCAGGTCGTCGACTGCTTTTTCCATAATGGCGGGGAGGCCACCGATTTCTCCTCGGTCAAGGAAGCGCACACCCGAATCATCGACCAGGTTGTCGAGGTCGACGATGACCTGATGGCCCTGTACCTCGAGCAGGGCGAGGAGCTTCAGCCCGAGCAGTTGCACGATCCCTTCGAGAAGGCGCTCCGCGAAGGGCACCTCGTGCCGGTCTGTTTCGTGTCCGCCGAGACGGGCGCCGGGATCCCTGAGCTCCTCGAGGCGATTGCGCGGCTCATGCCGAATCCCGCCGAGGGCAATCCGCCGCCCTTCCTCAAGGGCGTGGGCGACGATGCCGAGCGCGCCGCCATTTCGCCGGATGCGGGCCGCCACGCCGTCGCGCACGTCTTCAAGGTCATCATGGATCCTTTCGTCGGCAAGCTCGGACTCTTCCGCGTGCACCAGGGCACGGTCCGGGCCGGCGCACAGCTCTTCGTCGGCGACGGGCGCAAGCCCGTCAAGTTGGCGCACATCTTCCGCATGCAGGGCAAGGAGCACAGCGAGGTGCCGGAGGCCGTGCCGGGCGACGTCTGCGCGGTCGCTAAGCTCGACGAGCTTCACTTCGACGCCGTGCTTCACGACTCGCACGACGAGGACGCCTTCCATCTGAAGTCCATTTCCTTCCCGCCCGCGATGCTCGGCGTCGCGATCGAGCCCGAGCGCCGCGGCGACGAGCACAAGCTCGCCGAGGCGCTGCACAAGCTTGCGGCCGAGGATCCCTGCGTGCGCGTCGAGCACCACGGCGCGCTCAACGAGACCGTGCTGTACGGCATGGGCGAGCTGCATCTGCGTGTCATGACCGAGCGCATGAGCGAGCGCTATGGCGTGTCGGTGAAGACCAAGCCGCCCTCGATCCCCTACCGGGAAACGATCACGCGCGCGGCCGAGGGCCACCACCGCCACAAGAAGCAGACCGGCGGCGCCGGCCAGTTCGGCGAGGTCTACCTCAGGATCGAGCCGCTCGCGCGCGGCAGCGGGTTCGAGTTCGTCGACGACGTCGTCGGCGGCGCGATCCCGAACCAGTTCATCCCGGCGGTCGAGAAAGGCATCCGCCATGCGCTTGCCGAGGGCGCGGTTGCGGGATTCCCGCTCCAGGACATCCGCGTCTCGGTCTACGACGGCAAGTACCATTCAGTCGACTCGAAAGAAGTCGCCTTCGTGTCGGCGGGCCGCAAGGCCTTCCTCGACGCCGTGCAGAAGGCCGGGCCCGCGGTGCTCGAGCCGATCGTGCACGTCGAAATCAACGCGCCAGGCACGGTGATGGGCGACATCACTGCCGACCTCGCGACGCGCCGCGCGCGCATCGACGGCAACGAGGCGCGCAGCCGCGGCCGCATTGTCGTCTCGGCCTATGTCCCGCTCGCCGAAGTCACGGACTACCAGAACCGGCTGAAGGCGATCACGGGGGGCGAGGGCAGCTTCACGCTCGCGCTTTCGCACTACGACCCGGTGCCGCCGCGCAAGCAGCAGGAGCTGGCATCCGCCTGGAAGCCCGCCGCGGGCGAGGAAGGATGAACGCACCGCCGCGCGCCGACACGCGGATCATGGCGGTGTTCTGCGACTTCGAGAACGTGGCGCTCGGCGTCCGCGACGCCAAGATCGCCGCCTTCGACATCCGCAAGGTGCTCGAGCGCCTGCTCCTCAAGGGCAACATCGTCGTCAAGAAGGCCTACTGCAACTGGGACCGCTACCACGACTTCAAGCGCGGCATGCACGAGGCCGCCTTCGAGATGATCGAGATCCCGCACGTGCGGCAGTCCGGCAAGAATTCGGCGGACATCCGGATGGTCGTGGACGCGCTCGACCTCTGCTACACGAAGGAGCACGTCGACACCTTCGTCATCGTGAGCGGCGACTCGGACTTCTCGCCGCTCGTTTCGAAGCTGCGCGAGAACAACAAGTTCGTGATCGGATGCGGCGTCAAGCAGTCGACCTCGGACCTCCTGATCAGCGGCTGCGACGAGTTCATCTACTACGACGACCTCGTGCGCGGCGAGGGACGCGCGAAGAGCGCGCGCAAGGAGAAGGTCGCGAAGACCGCGCCGAAGGCGCAGCCCGGCTCGGACGACCGGCGCCAGGAAGGCATCGAGCTCATGATGGAGACGGCGGAGGACCTGTTCGCCGAGCGCGGCGAAGAAGAGAAGGTCTGGGGCTCGATGGTCAAGCAGGCCCTGAAGCGCCGCAAGCCGGGCTTCAACGAGAGCTACTACGGATTCAAGACGTTCGGCAACCTGCTCGAGGAGGCTCGCGATCGAAAGCTGATCGACCTCGAGTTCGACCCGAAGTCCGGTGGCTACATCATCACGCGCGTCGCCGCCGGCTGAATCACAAGGAATCGCTGCCATGAGGGCTTCCGACATGACATCGCGGGGACTGCTCGCCGTGCTGCTCGCCGTGGCCGGCACCGCCGCCTGCCAGGATGCGCCGCAGGTTCCACCCAGCGGCGAGACGAAAGTCGACATTTTGTCGGTCGCGAAAGGGCTCGAGCATCCCTGGTCGCTCGCCTTCCTGCCCGACGGCCGCATGCTGGTGACCGAGCGGCCGGGCAGGCTGCGCTACGTGTCGCAGGGCGGCGAGCTGTCGGAGCCGATCGCGGGCGTGCCGCGGGTGTATGCGGAAGGTCAGGGCGGGCTGCTCGACGTCGTGCTCGACCCCGCCTTCGGGCAGAACTCGACGATCTACCTGTCGTACGCGGAGCCCGGGGTGGACGGGACGAACGGCACCGCGGTCGCGCGCGCGCGGCTCGATGGCCAGGCGCTTCGCGACCTCAAGGTGATCTTCCGGCAGCAGCCGAAGGTCGCGAGCAAGCATCACTTCGGGTCGCGCCTCGTGTTCGCGCGCGACGGCAACCTCTTCGTGACGACGGGGGAGCGCAATTCGGAGCGCGCCAAGGCTCAGGACCTCGGCACGCACCTCGGCAAGATCATCCGCATCACGCCGGACGGCGGCGTGCCGAAGGACAATCCCTTCGTAGGGCGTGAGGGCGCGCGACCCGAGATCTGGTCCTACGGCCACCGAAACGCGCAAGGCGCGACGGTCAATCCGGATACCGGCCAGCTGTGGGAGATCGAGCATGGTCCGCGCGGCGGCGACGAGATCAACCTGCCGCAGGCGGGGAAGAACTACGGCTGGCCCGTGATCACCTACGGCCGCGAGTACAGCGGCGAGAAGGTCGGCGAGGGCATCACCGCGAAGGAAGGCATGGAGCAGCCCGTTCATTACTGGGTGCCGTCGATCGCGCCGTCTGGCATGGTGTTCCACGACGGCCGCAACTACTCCGCATGGAAGGGCCAGCTCTTCGTCGGCGCGCTCGCGGCCGCGCAGCTCGTGCGGCTCGAGGTGGAACCGACCGGCAAGATCCTGCACGAGGAGCGCTACGCGATCGGCAAGCGGGTGCGCGACGTGCGCGAAGGGCCCGATGGAGCGCTCTACCTGGTGACGGACGAGGATGCCGGCGAGGTCCTGCGCGTCGTCCCGGCGAAGTAGCGGGCCCGCGCGGTGGACCGGACCGAGCGCTTCTACCGCATCCGGCAGAAGCTGATCGAAAAGGGCGCGCTGACCCGGCGCGAGATCGAGGAGGACCTCGAGATCTCGCACGCGACCTTCAAGCGCGACATCGAGTACCTGCGCGACCGCCTCAACGTGCCCATCGTCTGGTCGCGAGAGCGGCAGGCCTACGTGCTCGACGCCGGCGCGGAACAGTCCGAGCTCCCCGGCGTCTGGTTCAGCCCGGGCGAGATCTATGCCCTGCTCGAAATCGACCACCTGCTCGGATCGCTGGGCGGCGGGCTGGTCGCGCGCCAGCTGGCTCCGCTGCGTGCGCGGCTCGCGTCGCTGCTCGAGAGCGGCGACCGCGGCCACCGCGAGATCCGGCGCCGTATCCGCGTGCTTGCACTCGGCTCGCGGCGCGTCAACCGCGACGTGTTCGAGGCGCTCTCGCTCGCGCTGCTCGGCCGCAAGCAGGCGCGCATCCGCCACCTGCGCCGCGGCGATGGCGACGTCACCGAGAGGACGGTGTCGCCGCAGCGGCTCGTGCACTACCGCTACAACTGGTACCTCGACGCCTGGGACCACGGCAAGCAGGCGCTCCGCACGTTCGCGGTGGACGCGATCATGAACGCCCGCGTGGAGGAGGCGGCAGCCAGGGACCTGCCGGACGCCGAGCTCGACCGCGTGCTCGGCGCCGGCTACGGCATCTTCGCCGGTGCGGAGACCCAGACGGCGGTGCTTCGCTTCACCCCCGAGAGCGCGCGCTGGGTCGCCGACGAGGTCTGGCACTCGAAGCAGCGCGGTCGCATCGAGGCCGACGGCAGCTACGTGCTCGAGCTGCCGTACAGCCGCGAGCCGGAGCTCGTGATGGACCTGCTCCGGCACGGCGCCGGAGTCGAAGTGCTCGCGCCGCCCGCCCTGCGCGCGCGGGTCGCGGAAGAGCTGTCCGCGGCCGCGGGCCAGTACGCGTGAACCACCACGGAATTCGGGCGTTGTCTGCGACCAGCCGTGCCGCGGGCGGGACAGGGCGTTGCGCGCGCCCATGAATCTAAAATAGCTTGGCCGGATGAATCTCGACCGACTGCGCGGGAACCGCAATTTGCTGTTCTGGGCGCTGCAAACGCTCGGCTGGGGCGCGTACGGGTTCACGCAGTTCGTCGGCTCCGCCGTCTACGGCAAGGAGCCGGGCTACGTGCAGGTGATCGCAATCGGGGCCGCGACCGGGTTCCTGCTGTCGCTGCCGTTGCGCTGGCTTTACCGAAGGCTGTGGTCGGCGGGGCCGCGCGCGATGCTCGTCTGCTCGCCGATCGCCTGCTGGATCGTCGCGCTCGCCTGGCGGGCCGTCGTCAACACGGCGTACCTGCAGATCGTGAAGCCGGACTGGGCGATGGAGCACCCGTCGCAGCCGCTCGAGATCTTCGTCGGGACGCTGTCCACGACGGCACTGTTCCTGTGCTGGACCGGCCTCTACTACGGCGTCAAGTTCTACGAGCGCCTCCAGCTCGAGCGCGAGGCGACGCTCAGGCAGTCCGCGCTCGCCCAGGAGGCGCAGCTCAAGATGCTGCGTTACCAGCTGAACCCGCACTTCCTCTTCAACACCCTGAATGCGATCTCGACGCTGGTCCTCGACGGCCAG
This sequence comes from Steroidobacteraceae bacterium, assembly GCA_035495635.1. GTDB lineage: Bacteria > Pseudomonadota > Gammaproteobacteria > Steroidobacterales > Steroidobacteraceae > SCUD01. Next base: position 28,404 of record DATJFN010000046.1, read on the forward strand.
AACCGCACCGCGAACCTCGCTGTGTCGCGGCTGTCCGAGTTCCTGCGCTACACGCTCGACCAGGACCCGATGAAGAAGGTCACGCTGCGCCAGGAGCTCGACGCGCTCAATCTCTACCTCGGCATCGAGAAGCTGCGATTCGGCGACAGGCTCCGACTCGAGTTCGACGTCGACGAGCGCGCCGAGACGGCGCTCGTGCCTTCGCTCCTGCTTCAGCCGCTGGTCGAGAACGCCATGAAATACGCGATCGCGCCGCGCGAGGAGGGCGGGTCCGTCACGATCATCGCCGGAATCGAGGGCGGCGGGCTCCGGCTCGCGGTGGTGGACGACGGCCCCGGCCTGCCGCCCGCCATGGCGAGCAATGGCCGCGGCGTCGGCTTGCGCAACACGCGCGAGCGGCTCAAGGTCCTCTACGGCGACTCGCACTCGGTCGAGGTGGCCTCTGCCTCGCCGGGCCTCTCCGTCGAGATGCGCCTGCCGCTGGAGATTTGAGGCCGATGACCGGGCCGATCCGCTCAATCATCGTGGACGACGAGCCGCTGGCCCGCCGCGGTCTCGAGCTGCGCCTTCGCGCTTTCAAGGATTTCGAGATCGTGGCCCAGTGCGCGAACGGCCGCGAGGCGATCGAGGCGGTCGCGGCCCATTCCCCCGACCTCATGTTCCTCGACATCGAGATGCCGGGGATCGACGGCTTCGAGGTGCTGCGCCGCGTCCCACAGACGAGCATGCCGATGGTCGTCTTTGTCACGGCCTTCGACCGCTACGCGATCGACGCCTTCGACGCTCACGCGCTCGACTACCTGCTGAAGCCGCTGGTGGATGAGCGGCTCGAGCGGACGATCGCGCACGTGCGCGACCAGTTCGCCCAGCGCAAGTCGCTCAAGCACCGCGAGCAGCTGGTCGCGCTGCTCGCGAGCGTGACCGGCGCGGGCCAGCTCGATCCCGAGGAGCTCATTGCGCGCGGGACCACGGGCCTCCCGCGCCGCTTCCAGGAGGTGCTGCCGATCCGGCTCGGCCGCGAGACCGTGCGGCTCCCGGTCGGCTCGATCGACTGGGTCGACGCGGCCGGCGACTACATGTGCGTGCATTCCGAAGGTCGCACGCACGTGGTGCGCGCGACGATGAAGCAGTTCGAGGAGCGCCTCGATCCCGCGGATTTCCAACGGATCCACCGCTCGACAATCGTGAACCTGCGGCGCATCCGCAAGCTCCGGCCGCACACGAACGGCGAGTACTTCCTCACGCTGGAGGGCGGGCACGAGCTGAAGCTTTCGCGCAGCTACCGCGACCGGCTGGAGCGCATCCTGGGCAAGGCCTGAGGCCGCGCCGGCACTCAGCAGTCGGCAGAGGCCTCGCAGGACGGAGGCGGCGGCGACTCGCGCGGCTCCTCGCTGCACCAGCCGAAGAACAGCTGGAACATCACGACCAGGAGGGCAGAGAATGCGTCCATGCGCCGCATTCTAGGCGCGGCACATCGCGAGGGATCGCGCCACGACGCACGGTCCGGCGCGCCGCCGGCGCGCTTCGTCGCAGCCTTCAGCCGAAGTAAGCTGGCTCTGCCTTGAGCAGCGTGGAACCCATCGTCTTATCGGTCGACCTGCCCGTGTCCGCGAACCGGGCATTCGAGCTCTTCGCGTCCCGGTTTGCGGAATGGTGGCCGGTCGCGACGCACACCCTGTCGCGCGACGTCGCGACGGTCTGCCGCATTCAGGGCGAAGCAGGCGGAACCGTGGAGGAGTTGTCGCCCGACGGAACGCCGCACCGCTGGGGAACGGTCGAGATCTTCGAGCCGGGCCGCCGGCTTCGATTCACCTGGCACCCCGGCCGCGAACCCGAATCGGCGCAATGGGTGGACGTGGATTTCGAGGCGCTCGATTCCGGCAGCCGCGTCACGCTCATGCACGGCGGCTGGGAAGCGCTCGGCGAAATTGCGCCGATCCTGCGCCGCGAATACGCGGCCGGCTGGCGAATCGTGCTCGGCGAGGCGTTCGCCGGCTTCGTACGGCGGAACCAATAAGTTCAATCGTCGCGCGCGGGCGCTCCTGACTTGACGGAACATCGCCCGACTTGACCGAATATCGCGTTTGTCGCCGGGCAACGACGACCAGCCGCGAGGCCTTGGATCGCAGGCAGCGCAAGATGGGGCGCTGCGACAGGGAGGGTCTGTCATGAAAACGCGATCCATATTCGGCGGCATCCTGGCTGGCGTGACACTGCTCGCCGGCTGCGGCGGTGGCGGCTCCGGCGGTGGGGACACCGGCAGCCTCACGCTGGGAATCGGCGACGCGCCGGTCGACGGTGCGACCGAAGTCGTCATCGTCTTCACGGGCGTCGAGCTGCATCATGCCGGCGCGATCCGCAAGATCGATTTTGACGAGCCGCGATCGATCGACCTGCTGGCGTACCAGAACGGCGCGACCGTCAACCTGCTCGACGGGCTGGAAGTCGACGCGGGCCGCTACGATTGGATGAGGCTCGACGTCATCGCCGAGCAGAACCGAAGCGACGGCTCGTACATCAAGTTCGAGAGCGGCGAGCAGTTCCCGCTCTACATCCCGAGCGGTTCAGAAAGCGGATTGAAGATCAACCGGCCCTTCACCGTCGCCGCGGGCGGAATCACGCGCCTTGTCGCGGACTTCGACCTGCGCCGGTCGATCATCGAGCCGCCCGGTCTCGACCCCAATTACGTTCTGAAGCCGGTGCTCCGCCTGATGGACGAGCTGGAAGTCGGCGACATCGACGGCGATATCGACCTCGCGGCTCTCGCGACCGCGCAGCTCGGCGACGCCGCCGCGGCGGGCGACTGCAAGGGCGGCGTGTACCTCTTCTCCGGCCACGGTACGACGCCGGACGACGCCGACGGCGACATGGACGACGGCGCCGACCCGGTCGTCTACCTGCCGCTCGAATTCGACGGTGTGAACCTCGTGGTGCACTACCACATCGCCTTCGTCGAAGCGGGTGATTACACCGTCGCCGCGACCTGCCATTTCGACGTGGACGCGTCGCCGGAAGTGAGCGAGTACGATCCGTTGGCCGCGAGTGGCGAGCCCGGTTTCGAGACCATGGCGTGGACGACGAATGGGGACGTGGTCGTGCCGGCGGGCGGCACCGCGAGCGTCAGCCTGCCGTGAGGGAGAGCGCCATTCGCTTGATCGCGCCGCGGGCGGCGGCTAGCTGATCTCCTTCAGCCGGTCTGCGGGGACCTTCGGGAACGTCGGGAATTCCTGGGACACGCCCTTGTAGAGCGCCACCGTCGCCTCTGAGCGTCGAGTGCCGTCGTGGATCGCGATCTTGTGCGGCTTCCCGGGCTCGTAGCCCTCCCAGAGCGACACGCCTGCGTACGCGCCGTCCTTGCGCAGGATGTAGTACGTCATGTCCATGAAGCGGATGCGCTCCATGTCTCCGTTCTGGTTCCGGACGATGCGCTTCAGCGCATCCATGCCCGCTTCCTGCGGGGACATGCCGCGGCGCATGTTTTCGACGATCGTGTGCGCGCCGGCGACCTTGATGTTCTCTTCGCCGCTGCCGGTTGCGCCGGCCGAGCCGACGTCCTGGTCGGTGTAGCAGCCCGCGCCGATCACGGGCGAATCGCCGAGTCGTCCCGGCAGCTTGTAGGCAAGGCCGCTCGTCGTCGTGATCCCGGACATCTCGCCCTTCTCATTGAGCGCGGAGCAGTGAATCGTCCCGGTGGGCGGGAACAGCACCTTGTGGACCGCGGCGATCCGGTGCTCCGGCTCGATTCCTAGCTCGGCCGCGCGTTCGGCGAGACGGTCGACGCCCTGCCGCCAGGCATCCGCGGTTGCGACATTGTCCGGCGCGCGCCAGTCGGGATGGGAGATGCCGGGGCCCCACCAGTCGCCGCGCGAATGGAATTCCTTCCAGAGCAGCCAGATCTTCCGGGAGTGCTCGGTCAAGAGATTCTCGCGCGGAAAACCCATCGCGACGGCGAATCGCTCAGCGCCTTCGCCGACGAGCATCACGTGGCCCGTGTGCTCGATGACGGCCTTCGCGACCATCGAGGCGTTCCGGATGTTGCGCACGCCGCCGACTGATCCGGCGCGCCGCGTCGGGCCGTGCATGCAGCAGGCATCGAGCTCGACCACGCCTTCCTCGTTGGGCAGCCCGCCGTACCCGACGCTGTCGTCGTTCGGGTCGTCTTCCGCTCCCTTGACGACCTTGATCGCCGCATCGAGCGTGTCGCCGCCGGATGCAAGGAAATGGTACGCCGGGTCGAGGAAGTCGAAGCCGTTGCCCGCCGACACGATGATGGGCCGCTTGCCCGCGGCTGCGGTCTTCCCGGATCCCTGCGGCGCGGTGTCAGCTGCCGCGGAAACACCGCCTCCGAGCGACAGCGAACCCGCCACCGCGGTCGTGATGAAGTCGCGCCGTGAAATCTCCATGTTGGCCCCCTGAAATGCCGGTGGTAGTCCCCGCCGATTACTGCCTCAGCACCCAGTCGACAACCGTCGCCTGGATCGTTTCGCCGAGCCCGTTCTGCGCGCCCGGGTGATTCACGAAGACGACGACGGCGTACGTCTTGCCGGAATTGCCCGTGACATAGCCGGCGAGGCAGCTGACGTCCTTGAGCGTCCCGGTCTTCATGCGGATGCGGCTCGGGTCGTCGACGTTCAGGAAGCGCTTCTCGAGCGTGCCGTCGAGGCCGCCGAGCGAGAGCGAAGTGAGGAACTCCGGCGCGAAGCGGCTCTGGCGCGCGCCGATCAGGAGCTTGGCCATGCTGTCGGCCGAGATCTTGGCATCGCGCGAGAGCCCCGAGCCGTTGCCGATGACGAGCTCCGGGAAATCGAGCGCACGCGTCTTGAGCCAGCCCACGATCGTGCTGTCGCCGGCCTCCGTCGTGGCCGGCGTGCCGTTCATCTCCGCCGCGATCGCGAGCACGAGTGAGCGCGCCATCATGTTGCTCGAGTACTTGTTGGTGACGCGCACGATCTCCGAGAGCGGCTCGGACTCGTGCGTCAGCAGCAGGCGCGCCGCCGGCGGCGTCGGTGCGCGCAGCATGCCGCCGCGGAACTGCCCGCCGAGCTGCCGCCACAGCGTGACGAAGGTCCCGTAGGCGTATTGGGCAGGCTCCATGATCGCGAGCCGCTGCGACTGCGGGCCGCAGCTCGCGGACAGGCGCCCCGTCGCGACGACGCGGTCAGGCTTCGTGGGATCGATCTGGTAGGACACCTGGTTGCTGCGGCCGACGCAGCGCCCGCTCGCGAGCTTGATGCGATTCTCGACGACGAGGCCTTCCGGGTAGGGCTGGATCGTGAGGTCGATGCCGTTGCCGTCGTCCGACGGGCGCACCGTGAAGTCCGACGATTGCCAGTTGACCAGCATGGCGTCCGGAAGGACGTTATACGTCCGCCAGAACTTACCGTCGAAGTCCTCGGGCCGCTCGTTGGACGCGGTGAAGCGCGTCTGGTCGATGACGATGTCGCCCTCGATGCTGCGCAGGCCCGTCTGGCGCAGGTCGTTCACGAAGCGCCACCACCGCTCAATGGTGAGCAGCGGGTCGCCGCCGCCCTGCAGGTAGAGGTTGCCCTTCAACACGCCCTTCACGATCGGCGCGTCCGCATAGGCGCGCGTCTTCCAGGCGTAGGCCGGGCCGAGCAGGTCGAGCGCCGCCCAGGTCGGCAGCAGCTTCATCGTCGACGCGGGCGAGCGGGGCGTCCCGGGATTGAGTGCGAGCAGCGCGTTGCCGCTCGTTGCCTCCCGCACGACGATGCTGAGGCTCGCCTCCGGCACGTTCTCCCGGGTCAGGACGGTGCGGGTCGCGGGCGGCAGGTCGTCTGCGAATCCGGGCAGCGCGAAAAGCGCCCCGACCAGCACCAAAGGGAACCCCAGCCTCATTTGGTGCAATACTAATGTGCATGGATGCAACTTGCAGTGGCCGGCGCAGTCTCACCGCTGCAGCAATTCCTCTTCCCGGAGCATCCATGACCACCCCGATGCGCCGGCTCATGCCGGCCCTGTTGCTTGCCCTCATCGTCGCCTGCACCGAACGCGCGCCCGTCGCGCAGGAAGCGGCGCCGCCCGCCGCCACGCAGGATGCCACGGCGCCCGCGGCCGCCAAGCCGGCGCCCGCCGTCGTCGCAGGCTCGCTTCCGAATTTTGCGGGCCTCGTCGACGCGTATGGCCCCGCGGTCGTGAACGTGAGCACGATCACCGGCGCGCGCGAAGTGCGCGGAAACGGACCGGAGCTCTCACCCGACGACCCGTTCTACGAATTCTTCCGCGGCTTCGGCTTCGGCGGCCCGCGCGGCCAGGTCCCGCCATCGCGCGGCGAGGGTTCGGGATTCGTGGTCAGTCCTGACGGATACATACTCACGAACGCCCACGTGGTGGACGACGCGAACGAGGTGACGGTTCGCATGACGGACCGGCGCGAATACCGCGCCAAGGTCGTGGGCCTCGACCGGCGCACCGACGTCGCCGTGCTCAAGATCGACGCGAAGAACCTGCCGGTCGTCCAGGTCGGCGACCCGCGCGGCCTCAAGGCGGGCGAGTGGGTGATCGCGATCGGCTCGCCCTTCGGCTTCGAGAACTCGGTGACCGCGGGCATCGTGAGCGCGACCGCGCGCTCGCTGTCCGATGCGTACACGCCGTTCATCCAAACCGACGTCACCGTGAATCCCGGCAACTCGGGCGGGCCGCTATTCAACCTGAGGGGTGAGGTCGTCGGCATCAACTCGCAGATCTACAGCCGGACCGGCGGTTACCAGGGCGTCTCGTTCGCTATCCCGATCGACGTCGCCATGGACGTGAAAAACCAGCTCGTGACGACCGGCCACGTGCAGCGTGGCCGCATCGGCGTCACGATCCAGGAGGTCAACCAGGCGCTCGCCGACTCGTTCAAGCTCTCGCGACCGCGCGGCGCGCTCGTGAGCCAGGTCGAGAGCGGCGGCCCG
>DATJFN010000047.1:0-18326 GCA_035495635.1 Steroidobacteraceae bacterium
TTGTCGGTATCCCGGCGCATCGAGCGCTGCATCGCCTCGATCTTCTCGCGCACTTCCCGAAGCTCCTTCTCGGGGTCCGTCGCCTGGCCGTTTGCCTCGCCGAACGCGCTGAGGACGAGCCCCAGGGCGAGCGCGACGCCATTGCGCCGGAGGAGCTCAACTAACTGATTAATCAGGGAATTTTTCCTCTGATATAATGCGCGGCCCTTATGGACCGACTGTTCGATTATTCCATCAATCATCCGCTTCTTGCGGGCGGGCTCGTGGTGATGACGCTCGTCGTCGCCGGCTACGAGATGCGCCAGCGCGGCGCTGCTTCCGCCGCCGTCGCCCCGAGCGAGGCGATCCGGCTGATGAATTCCGGCGCGACGCTCGTCGACCTGCGCTCGCCTAACCAGTTCAAGGATGGCCACATCGCGGGTGCGCGGAACCTGCCCGGCGACCAGCTGGTCGCCGATCCGAAGGCCATCGCGAAGCTCGCCGACAAGACCGTCGTCCTCTACTGCGACGACGGCGCGACGACTGGCGCTGCGCTGCGCACGCTCGCGCGCGCCGGCATCAAGAACGTGCTCTCGCTGCGCGGCGGGCTCTCGGCGTGGAAGCAGGAGAACCTGCCGGTCGTCCGGGGCTGAAGCGCGATGCGCGCCGTCACCGTCTACACGGGAAGCTTCTGCGGCTTTTGCCAGCAGGTGACGTCCCTCCTCGAGCGGCGCGGCATCGCCTACACCGAGGTGAGCGTCGAGGACCACCCGGATTTGCGGGAAAAGTTGCTGGCGCGAAGCGGACGGCGCACGCTGCCGCAGGTATACGTCGGCGAGCGGTACATCGGGGGCGCCGCGGAGCTCGCGTCGCTCGACCGGAGCGGGGAACTGACGAAGATCATCCAAGTGAGGAATGACGATGGCTGACGATAGCAACACGCCGGTTGGCACCGGGGACGCGGCGACGAACGGGCAGGGCCCGGCGGTCGCGCTGCAGACGGTCTACATCAAGGACCTGTCCTTCGAGTCGCCGAAGGGCCCATTCATGCCCGCGCAGGCGCAGCAGGACCCGAAGATCTCGCTGAATCTCAGCACGATGTCGAGCAACATCGGCCAGGACGCGCATGAAGTCGTCCTCTCGGTGACGCTCGAGGCGAAGAACGGCGACGTCGCCGTCTACCTCGCCGAGGTGAAGCAGGCAGGCGTCTTCGTCGTGCGCGGTTTCGGCGTCGATGAGACGCGCCGCATCCTCGGCTCGTTCGCGCCGAACATCCTGTTCCCGTACATCCGCCAGACCGTGTCGGACGTCGTGGTGAAGGGCGGCTTCCCGCCGTTCCTGCTGCCGCACGTCAACTTCGACGCGCTGTTCGAGCGTTCCCTGCAGGAGCAGGCGGCGCGCCAGGGACAGCCGGCACCCGAACAGACGAACTGAGCGGCCCGGATGCGGCCGATTGTCGTGCTGGGCGCCGGCTCCTGGGGGACGGCGCTCGCGATCCAGTTCGCGCGCGGCGGCGGCCCGACGGTCCTCTGGGGCCGCGCGGAAGACGAGCCGGAAAAGATCGCGCGCGAGCGCGAAAACGTCCGCTACCTGCCCGGCGCGAAGTTCCCGCCCGCCCTCGCGATCGAGCCTGACCTCAGGCGCGCGCTCGCGCAGGGCGACGACGTCGTGCTCGTCGTCCCCTCGAGCGTGCTTCGCGCCGTGCTCCAGGAGATCAAGCCGCACCTGACGCCGAAGGCACGCGTCGCCTGGGCGAGCAAGGGCTTCGAGCTCTCGACCGGCAAGCTGCCGCACCAGGTGGCGCGCGAAGTGCTCGGTCCCGGCGTCCCGATCGCCGTGCTCTCCGGGCCGACGTTCGCGAAGGAAGTCGGCCAGGGACTGCCCACCGCGATCGCAGTCGCCTCCTCCGACGTGGACTTCGCACGCTCCCTCGCGGAACGCATTTCCTCCGGCGGCTTCCGCGCCTATACGCAGACCGACATCGTCGGCGTCGAGATCGGCGGCGCGGTCAAGAACGTGCTCGCCATCGCGACCGGCTGCTCGGACGGCCTCGGCTACGGTTCGAACAGCCGCGTCTTCCTGATCACGCGCGGCCTCGCGGAGCTCATGCGGCTCGGCGTCGCGCTCGGCGCGAATCGCGACACACTCATGGGGCTCGCCGGACTCGGCGACCTCGTCCTGACCTGCACCGACGACCAGTCGCGCAACCGGCGCTTCGGCCGCGCGCTCGCTGCCGGCAAGCCGGTCGAGCAGGCGATCGCCGAGATCGGGCAGGTCGTCGAGGGCTACCACGCCGCGAAAGCCGTGCACGAAGTCGCGCAGCGGCATGGCGTCGACATGCCCATCTGCCGGCATGTCTACGAAGTCCTGCATGAGGGCGTGCCCATTGAGCAGGTCGTGAAGGCCATGCTGGCGCGGGCGGTGACGCCGGAGAACTGAGGCGGCCGCTAGGCTGCCGGCCCTCCGGGCCGCACGGCATAGAGCGCGAGCCATTCGTGCGCGATGTGCGCGGCGGCGAGCGCCGTGATGTCGGCGACGTCGTACGGCGGCGCGACCTCCACGATGTCCATGCCCACGAAGTCGATGCCGGCGAGGCCCTTCAGGATCGCGAATGCCTGGGCGGACGACAGGCCGCCCGCAACGGGCGTTCCGGTTCCCGGCGCGAAGCAGGGGTCCAGGCAGTCGATGTCGAAGGTCAGGTACGCCTTATGCCTGCCGACGATGCGACGCGCCTCCGATGCGACGGCGGCCGCGCCGTGCTCGTGGACCCACGGCGCATCGAGCACGTTGAAGCCCATCAGGTCGTCGTTGTGCGTCCTGAGCCCGATCTGCACGGACCTCCCCGGATCGACGATGCCTTCGCGCACGGCGTGATAGAACATCGTGCCGTGATCGACGCGCCCGGCCCCGTCCGCGTCGTTCCACGTATCGGAATGCGCGTCGAAATGGATCAGCGATAGCGGGCCATGCCGTTTCGCATGGGCCTTCAGCAGCGGGTAGCTGACGAAGTGATCGCCGCCCATCGACAGCATGGCCGCCCCCGTCGCGATGATCGCGTCGGCATGCGCCTCGATCGCCGCGGGGATTTCGGCCGGCCGGCCGTGATCCCAGACGCAGTCTCCGTAGTCGACGACCGCGAGCTTCTCGAGCGGGTCGAAGTTGCAGCCGTACGGCCGGGCCCAGGCGATCTGGCTGGACATCAGGCGAATTCCGCGCGGGCCGTAGCGGGCTCCGGGCCGGCTCGTCGTCGCGGTATCGAGCGGGATGCCGGTCACGGCGACGTCGACGCCCGCCAGGTCCCTCGTGTAACGGCGCCGGAGGAAACTGAGCGCGCCGGAAAAGGTCGGCTCCTGTCGCGTGCCTTTCAATTCCTGCGCCGTGAAGGCGTGATCGCTGCTGGTTCTTTTCATCGCTCGCCGCCCCTCGCCCGTTGCCGCTAGTGTGCCTGATCAACTCCCGGCAAAGCCCACCTGGCGCCAGGCTTCGAAGACGACGACGGCCACGGCGTTCGACAGGTTGAGGCTGCGGTTGCCGGGGATCATCGGCAGGCGGATTCGCTGCTCGCGGGGCCAGGTGCCCAGCAGGTCGGCAGGCAGGCCCGAGGTCTCGCGGCCGAAGAGGAAGGCGTCGCCGGCCTGGTAGCGGACCTCGTCGAACCGTGCACCGCCGCCAGTCTCGACCGCGAATACCCGGCTGCCGCCGAGCGCAGCGAGGCATTCCTCCAGGCGGTCGTGCTGCCGCACGCGCGCCATCTCGTGGTAGTCGAGTCCGGCACGCCTGACGCGCGCATCGTCGAGCGCGAACCCGAGCGGCCGGACGAGGTGCAGCGTCGAGCCCGTGTTCGCGCAGAGGCGGATGACGTTGCCCGCGTTCGGCGGAATCTCGGGCTCGAAGAGGATGACGTGGAACATCGCGGCTCATCAGGACGGGACTGTCTCCTTTTCCCCAAAGCGGGAAAAGGGGACAGTCCCCATAATAGCTGCCGTGGATAACCCTTCCCCGGCTCCTTCCCTCGCGCTCGAATTCTGCGGGCTGAAGTTCGCCTCGCCCATCGTGCTGCTCTCGGGCTGCGTCGGCTTCGGAGAGGAGTACACGCGCGTCGCCGGCTTCTCGAACCGCGACGTCGGCGCCATCGTCCTCAAGGGTACGACCGGCGAGCCGCGCCTCGGCAATGCGCCACACCGCGTCACCGAGACGCCCTACGGCATGATCAACGCGATCGGGCTGCAGAATCCCGGTGTCGACCACGTCGTGCGCCGGATTCTGCCGACGCTCGACTTCGGCGAGACGCGCTTCATCGCGAACGTGTGCGGATCGACCATCGAGGAGTACGCCGAGGTCACGCGGCGCTTCGACGATTCGCCGATCGACGCGATGGAGATCAACATCTCGTGCCCGAACGTCAAGGAAGGCGGCGTGCAGTTCGGCAACTACCCCGAGATGAGCGCGCGCGTGGTCGCCGCCTGCCGCGCGAAGACGAAGAAGCCGCTCATCACCAAGCTCTCCCCGAACCAGACGGACATCCGCGAGAACGCGCGCCTCTGCATCGAGGCGGGCACGGACGGGCTCGCGGTGATCAACACGATCTCCGGCATGATGATCGACGTGCAGACGCGGCGCGCGGTGATCGGAAACGTCCAGGGCGGCGTCTCCGGCCCCGCGATCAAGCCGATTGCCCTCCTCAAGGTGAAGCAGGTCTACGAGGTCGCGGGGCCGAAGCGCGTTCCGATCATCGGCCAGGGCGGCATCGCGAGCGCAACCGACGCGGTCGAGTTCCTGGTCGCGGGTGCGACCGCCGTCGGTCTTGGCACCGCGCTCTTCTACGACCCGCTCCTTTGCCCCAAGGTCAACGACGGCATCGCGCGCTACCTCGCCGCCGCCGGCATGTCCGCAGTCGGCGAGCTCACCGGCAGCCTGAACGCCGGCCGCGCCGAGGATTGCGGCGGCTAGCCTTTCGCCTCCGGCGGCGCCGGCGGCTGCAGCGCCATCGAACGCGACGTCGGGTAGGCGAGCGTCACGCCACGGCGCGAGAATTCCTCCAGGAGGCGGAGGTTGATCGACTGCTGGGCGTCCATGAACACGCGGTAGTCGCTGTCCTCGACGAAGTAGACCGCCTCGAAGATGAAGGCATAGTCCCCGTAGCGCGCGAAATGCGCGCGCTCAAAGCGCACTTTCGGCTCGGCGCGGATCGCGGCCTCGATGATCTTCGGCAGCTCGGCGACCAGGGCCCGCGGCGTCTCGTAGGCGATACGCAGCGACAGCTCGGCCCGCCGCTCCGGCATCAGCCCGTAATTCCTGACCCGGCTCTTAAGCACCTCGCCGTTCGACATGATGATCTGCTCGCCGGTGAAGGACCGCAGGCGTGTGCTCTTGATGCCGATCTGCTCGACGGTGCCACGATCCTCCCCGATCGCCAGGAAGTCGCCGACACGGAAGGGCTTGTCGAGCGCAATCGACAGCGAGGCAAACAGGTCTCCCAGCACGTTCTGCACGGCGAGCGCGATCGCGACGCCGCCGATGCCGAGGCCGGCGATCAGGGGCCCGACCTTGACGCCGAGGTTCGTCAGCAGCATCAGGATCGCAATGACCCACACGATCATCACGGCGACGAAACGGAGGATGTTGAGGCTCGCGGCGCCCTCCGTTCCCGCGAATTCGCGGCCGCGGCGCACTTCGATCACGTGCCTGACCAGCGCCGAGAGCCAGTGGCCGACCTGCCACCACGTCACTACGAGGATCGAGGTATCGACGATCTTTTCGGCCCGCGGCGGGATCTTCAGCCAGCGCAGCGCGAGGTAGATCGCGACCGCGAGCATGAAGATGCGCGTCGTGGCGTCGATCAGCGCCCTGAGCAGCAGCAGGAAGTTGACCGGATGATCAGCCGTGCGCCTCGCGAGGCGCCGCCCGATGGTCGCGCGCGCGAGCGGCAGCACCGTGAACCACAGGCCGAACGTGACGAAGGCCTCGCCCCAGTTGCGAAGCGTGTTGCCGTAGTACACGGCGTCGCCGAGCTCCTTGAACGTCTCGAGGCCCACGTCCGTATCTTATTCGAGCCCGAGCTCGCGCAGTTTCCGCGTCAGCGTATTCCGTCCCCAGCCGATGAGCTTCGCCGCTTCCTGCCGCCGGCCCTGCACGCGCTCGAGCGCCGCCTGCGCGAGCGTGCGTTCGAAGCGCGCCGTCGCGACGTCGAGGAGCGGCGGGCCTCCGCCCGCGAGGTGGCGCGCGGCCCAGGCCTCGAGCTCGCGGCACCAGTCGTCCGCGGTCGGCGTCGCCGCGCCCTTGCCGCCCAGGTCCGGCGGGATGTCCTCGGCGCGGATCTCGCGTCCGGGCGCCGTGACCGTGAGCCGACGCGCCGCGTTCACGAGCTGGCGCACGTTGCCTGGCCAGGCGAAGGCGACCAGGAGGCTCCTCGCCTCCGCCGTCAGCGTTTTCGGCTCCGCGCCGAGCTCGCGCGCCGCCAGCGCGAGATAGTGCGTGAGGAGTTCCGGGATGTCGCCCGGCCGCTCGCGCAGCGACGGCACGCGGATGCGGATCACGTTGAGCCGGTGCAGCAGGTCCTCGCGGAACTGGCCGAGCTTCACGAGCGCGTCGAGGTCCTGGTGCGTCGCGGCGATCACGCGCACGTCCACGCGGATCGGCATCGAGCCGCCGACGCGGTAGAACTCGCCTTCTGCGAGCACGCGCAGCAGCCGCACCTGCAGGGCGAGGCTCATGTCGCCGATCTCGTCGAGGAAGAGCGTCCCGCCGTCCGCCTGCTCGAAGCGGCCGCGGCGCATCGAATCGGCGCCGGTGAACGCGCCCTTCTCGTGGCCGAAGAGCTCCGACTCGAGGAGCTCCGAGGCGATCGCGGACGTGTTGAGCGCGATGAACGGCCCGTTCGCGCGCGGGCTGTGCCGGTGAAGCGCGCGTGCGACGAGCTCCTTGCCCGTGCCCGATTCGCCGGTCACGAGCACCGAGAGGCTCGAGCGCGAGAGGCGGCCGATCGCGCGGAACACCTCCTGCATCGCGGGCGCCTGGCCGAGGATGCCCGGGATCGGCGCCGCGGCGCCCTCCGCCGCCTGCGCCGTACCCGGCGCCGCTGCACGTCGCACGAGCGCGACCGCCTCGTCGATGTCGAACGGCTTCGGCAGGTACTCGAACGCGCCTCCACGGTACGCGGCAACCGCGTGCTCGAGGTCGGAGTGTGCGGTCATCACGATCACGGGCAGTCCCGGGTGGTCGCGCCGCGCAATCTCGAGCAGGCGCAACCCTTCGGTGCCAGGCATGCGCACGTCCGTGAGGAGCACGTCGGGCCGGCGCGTCGCGAGCGCCGCGAGCGCGGCGTCCGCGTGATCGAAGGTGCGCGGCTCCATCCCGCCCTGCCGGAGCGCGCGCTCCAGCACCCAGCGTATCGACGCGTCGTCGTCCACGACCCAGACCTCAAGCGGCTTCGTCATGCCCGTTCTCCATCGGCAACAGCAGCGAAAACACGGTGTGCCCCGGCCGGCTGTCGAATTCAATGATGCCGCCGTGGCGCGTTGCAATGTCCTGCGCGACGGCGAGCCCGAGGCCGGTGCCGCCGGCGCGCGCCGTCACGAGCGGATAGAAGATCGTCTCGCCGAGCTCGGGCGGAACGCCCGGGCCATCGTCCTCGAATTGCAGCGATGCGACCACGCGGTGGCGTTCGGTCCCGATCGTCGCGTTCGTGAGCGCGCGGCTCCGCAACGTCAGCCGGCCACGCTCGCCGAGCGCCTGCACGGCATTCCGCGCCAAGTTCAGCATCGCCTGCACGAGCAGGTCGCGGTCGAGCGCGAGCGCTGGAAGGCTCGGGTCGTAATCGCGCTCGATGATGACGCCCCCGGGTGCCTCGGCGCGGGCGAGCCGGTACACGCGGTCGAGCAGCTCGTGCACGTTCGCTTGCTCGCGCCGCACCGGGCGCGCCGGCCCGAGCAGGCTGTCGACGAGGGCGCGGAGCCGATCCGCCTCGCCGATGATCACGCGCGTGTACTCCTTCAGCTCCTCCGTCGGCAGCTCGCGTTCGAGGAGCTGCGCCGCGCCGCGCAATCCTCCGAGCGGGTTCTTGATCTCGTGCGCCAGCTGGCGCGCCATGACGCGGCTGCCGCCCTGCTGCACGAGGAGCGCCGAGTCGCGTGTCATGCGCGAGGGCTGCGTGGTGTCCGCGACCTCGACCAGGACGCCGCCCGGCATCGCGGCGCCGAGCGGTGTCAGCGAAACGTCCACCTGGTAGCGCACGTCCGCGCGCGCCGCCGGCGCGAGGTTG
Organism: Steroidobacteraceae bacterium; assembly: GCA_035495635.1. GTDB lineage: Bacteria > Pseudomonadota > Gammaproteobacteria > Steroidobacterales > Steroidobacteraceae > SCUD01. Next base: position 8,240 of record DATJFN010000047.1, read on the forward strand.
AACGCGCGGAGCGCGATCGGCTCGGCAGTTTCGCGGCTGCGCGCAAGGAGCGCCTCGAGCGTGGCGCCGTCGGCGAGGAGCGCGGTGAGCGGGCGTCCGCGCGCCGCGGCCGGGCTGGTGGCCAGGAGGTCCGCGGCCGCGTCGTTGAGCCAGGCAACTGCCGAGCCGGAATCGACGACGAGGACTGCCGTCGCGATGAGGTCGAGGATCGCGGCCGGGCCGGGTACGCGCTCCGCGCGATCAGCCGGCACGGCGCGCGTCCCGCGCCGGAGCGGCGCTTACATGCGGGGCGGCGTGGCGGGCTTGGGCGCCGGCTTCGGCGGCGGCTTCGGCGGCGCCTGCGGGCTCTGCGGCGAGAGCTTGGAAGGCTGCCGAACGTGGAACGAAACCGGCCGGCTCTGGATGACGGGATTGCCGTCCTGGTCGAGCACGGCGGCACGCAGGGAATAGGAGCCGCGCGCGAGTCCCGAGAACTGGGTGCTTCCCCCCTCCCCCGGCTGGCGGTCGCCGTTCAGGAAGAAGGCGATCGTGTGGTCCGGCTGGAGCGTGCCGCCGAGCTCCACCGACGCCAAGACCACCGCATCCGCGCCGAAGTACACCTGGTCCGGCGTCGGCGAGGAGATCGATAGCGAGGTGTACGGCGAGGCCGCGGGCCCGGAACGACCGCCGCCCGTGTCGTCTCCGCCGGATGAGGAATACGACGCGCTGTCCGGCGCCTCGTAAGTGCTCGGCTCGATGACGTTGATGAGTTCCGCGTTGGGAGCGCCCGGCTGGTCCGCGTAGTGGACGATGCCGTCCTTGTCCACCCACCGGTAAATCTCCTGGGATGCAGCCGCCAGGGACACCGCCAGTCCGGCGAGGATCAGGAGCATGCGCATTGCGACAGCATATCCCCTGCCCCGCCGGGCTGACAAAAAGTGAACTTATTCTCAGAGGCTGTAGTACATGTCGAACTCGGCCGGATGCGTCGACATGCGGAAACGCGTGACTTCGCCTTCCTTCAGCGCGATGTACGCGTCGATCAGATCGTCGCTGAACACGCCGCCGCGCTTCAGGAACTCGCGGTCGCGGTCGAGGTGCTCGAGCGCCATGTCGAGCGAGTGGCAGACCTCCGGAATGTTCTTCGCCTCTTCCGGCGGCAGGTCGTACAGGTCCTTGTCCGACGCCTCGCCCGGATGGATCTTGTTCTGGATGCCGTCGAGTCCCGCCATCAGCATCGACGCGAATGCGAAGTACGGGTTTGCGAGCGAATCCGGGAAGCGGACTTCGATGCGGCGGCCCTTCGGGCCCGACACCCACGGGATGCGGATCGACGCACTGCGGTTCCGCGCGCTGTAGGCGAGCATCACGGGCGCCTCGAAGCCCGGCACCAACCGCTTGTAGCTGTTCGTGCCCGGGTTCGTGAACGCGTTGAGCGCCTTCGCATGCTTGATGATGCCGCCGATGTAATAGAGCGCAATGTCGGAGAGGCCCGCGTAGCGCTCGCCGGCGAACAGGTTCTTGCCGTCCTTCTGCAGCGACTGGTGGACGTGCATGCCGTTGCCGTTGTCGCCGACGAGCGGCTTCGGCATGAAGGTGAGCGTCTTGCCATAGCCGTGCGCGACGTTCCAGAGCGCGTACTTGAGGATCTGGACCTCGTCGCCCTTCTTCGTCAGCGTGTTCGCCGAGACGTTGATCTCGCCCTGGCCGCCGGTTGCGACCTCGTGGTGGTGTACCTCGACCTTGAGATTCATCTCCTCGCAGGCCTGGCACATCGCCGTGCGCAAGTCCTGGAAGCGGTCGACCGGCGGCACCGGGAAGTAGCCGCCCTTCACGCCCGGCCGGTGGCCCAGGTTGCCGCCGTCATAGCTCGTGCCGGAATTCCAGGCGCCCTGCACCGAGTCGATGTGGTAGCTGCAGCCGTGCAGCTCGTTTGTCCAGCGCACGCTGTCGAAGATGAAGAACTCGTTCTCGGGACCGAACAGGCAGGACTCCGCGATGCCCGTCGACTTGAGGTGGGCCTCCGCGCGCTTCGCGAGCGAGCGCGGATCGCGACTGTAGCCCTGCATCGTTGTCGGCTCGACGACGTCGCAGCGGAGGAGGAGGGTCGTCTCCTCGTAAAACGGGTCGATCATCGCTGTCGAAGGGTCCGGCATCAGGATCATGTCGGACTCGTTGATGCCCTTCCATCCGGCGATCGAGGAGCCGTCGAACATCTTTCCATCGACGAAGAAATCCTCGGTCACGAGGCGCGTCGGGATCGAGACGTGCTGCTCCTTGCCGCGCGTGTCGGTGAAGCGCAGGTCGCAGTACGTGGCTTCTTTTTCCTTGATCAGCTTGAGTACATCGGCGGGGGTCATCATCGGCTTCTCCCTGTTCATTCGCGGTCAATCGCGATCCCCGCTTTAGTGCAAGGACCGTGCCAGCGAAGACCGCACCGTATCGGCTTATCAATCCAATAGTTACAAAGCACGATCCGGCCGGTCCAATCGCCGTTGCACCTAAACGGTGCGCGGAAGATAGCAGACGCACCGCGATGGTGCGACGACTTTCCATCGCCTGCTCGGCACACTGCCGCCCGATGCGGCTCAACAAGCACATCAGCGAGAGCGGGCTTTGCTCACGGCGCGAGGCGGACGCCTGGATCACCGCCGGGCGCGTGACCGTCAACGGCGTGATGGGGGAGCTCGGCACCCAGGTGAAGCCGGGCGACGCCGTGCTGGTGGACGGCAAGCCGCTGCCGGCACGCCGCAAGGCCGTCTACCTCGCGCTCCACAAACCGCGCGGCATCACCTGCACGACGGAGCGTGACGTGCCGGCCAACATCGTCGACTTCGTCGGCCATCGCGAGCGCATCTTTCCGGTCGGACGGCTCGACAAGGATTCGGAAGGGCTGATCCTGCTCACCAACGACGGCGACATCGTGAACGAAGTGCTGCGCGTCGAGCACGGACACGAGAAGGAATACCTCGTGACTGTCGAGCCGGACGTCACGGACACGTTCCTCGGGATGATGGGGCGGGGCGTCCGCATCGGCGCCGAGAAGACGAAGCCATGCATCGTCACCCGCGCCGGGCCGAACCGATTCCGGATCGTGCTGACGCAGGGACTGAATCGCCAGGTCCGCCGCATGTGCTCGGCGCTCGGCTGGCGCGTGAAGCGGCTCGTGCGCGTTCGCATCATGCACATCCGCCTCGGCGACTTGCCCGCGGGCCGCTGGCGCGACCTCACCGCGGCCGAAGTGGAGCCGCTCCTCGCTATACTTGCGCATGGCAAAAAGCGCTGAAAAATCCGCGCCCCAGACGTTCCAGGACCTGATCCTAGCGCTTCAGCGCTATTGGGCGGGCGAGGGCTGCGTGCTCCTGCAGCCCTACGACATGGAAGTGGGCGCGGGCACGTTTCACACCGCGACGTTCCTGCGCGCGCTCGGTCCTGAGCCCTGGAACGCCGCGTATGTGCAGCCGAGCCGGAGGCCTACGGACGGCCGATACGGCGATAACCCGTTCCGCCTGCAGCACTACTACCAGTTCCAGGTGGTGATGAAGCCTTCGCCCGACGACATCATCGAGCGCTACTTCGGCTCGCTCGCGGCGCTCGGCATCGACCCGCTCGTGCACGACCTGCGCCTCGTCGAGGACAACTGGGAATCGCCGACGCTCGGCGCCTGGGGCCTCGGCTGGGAAGTCTGGCTGAACGGCATGGAGGTCACGCAGTTCACCTATTTCCAGCAGGCGGGCGGCCTCGATTGCAAGCCGGTCATGGGCGAGATCACCTACGGTCTCGAGCGGCTTGCGATGTACCTGCAGGGCGTCGAGAGCGTCTATGACCTCCTGTGGGCCGACGGCCCGCAGGGGCGGGTGACTTACGGCGACATCTACCACCAGAACGAAGTCGAGCAGTCCAGGTTCAACTTCGAGCACGCGGACACGGCCTCGCTCTTCGCGGAATTCGACCAGCGTGAGACGAACTGCAAGGCGTTGCTCGAAGCGACGCTGCCGTTGCCCGCCTATGAGCAGACGCTGAAGGCCTCGCACGTCTTCAACCTACTCGACGCGCGCAAAGCGATCAGCGTGACCGAGCGCCAGCGCTACATCCTCCGCGTGCGCGCCCTCGCGCGCGCGGTCGCAGGCGCCTACTACGCCAGCCGCGAGGCACAAGGCTTCCCGCTCCTTCGATCGAAGACGGGGACTGTCACCTTTTCCGGCTCTGCGGAAAAGGTGACAGTCCCCTCCGGCAACAATGCGGAGTCGACCGTCCGAATGAAGAAGCGGTCCCGATGAACCGCCACGATTTCCTGGTCGAGATCGGCGCCGAGGAAATGCCGCCGAAGAGCCTCGCCGTCCTCGGCGAGGCGTTCCGGGACGGACTCGTCGCCGGTCTCGAGTCCGCCGGCCTCTCGCATGGCGCCGCGAAGGCGTTCTTCACGCCGCGCCGGCTCGCGGTCAGCGTTTCGAAGCTCCTCGACCGGCAGCCGGAGCAGCGCATCGAGCGCCGGGGCCCGCCGGTTTCCGCCGCTTTCGACTCGGCCGGCCAGCCGACGCGCGCGGCGACAGCCTTCGCCGGGTCCTGCGGCGTGGGCCTCGATGAGCTCACGCGCATCAAGGACGCGAAGGGCGAATTCCTCTTCTGCCGCACGACCCGCGCCGGCGAGTCGGCGGCCAGGCTCCTGCCCGGCATCGTGGAGGCGGCCCTCGGCGGCCTGCCGATCGCACGCCGCATGCGCTGGGGGAACGGCACGGCGCAGTTCGTCCGCCCCGTGCACTGGGTCGTCCTGCTGCACGGCGATGCGATCGTCCCCGGCGAGATTCTCGGCATCCCGGCCGGCCGGATGACCCGCGGCCATCGCTTTCACACGAAGAAGCCGATCGCGCTCCGCTCGCCCGGCGGCTACGTCGGTGCGCTCGAGAAAGGCTTCGTGCGGGCCGACTTCGACGCGCGCCGCGAGCGGATCCGCGCCGGCGTCGTCGCAGCCGCGGAGGCGGAGCGTGGGGTGGCGGTCGTCGACGCCGCGGTGCTCGATGAGGTCACGGCGTTGACCGAGTGGCCCGTGCCGATCGCGGGCGGCTTCGACCCGCGTTTCCTCGAGCTGCCGCCCGAGGTGCTCGTGGCGACGCTCCAGGACCACCAGCGCTACTTCCCGGTCCGCGGTGCCGACGGCAAGCTCATGCCGCGCTTCGTCGCAGTCGCCAACCTCGAGAGCCGCGACCCATCCCAGGTCCGCGCCGGCAACGAGCGCGTGGTCCGCCCGCGCCTGGCCGATGCCGCGTTCTTCTATGCCGCAGACCGCAAGGCGACCCTCGCGTCGCGCCGCGACGCGCTCGCGGCCGTCACCTTCCAGGCCCAGCTCGGCACGCTGGCCGACAAGACTGCCCGGGTGACTGCGCTTGCCACCCAGATCGCGCGGGTCGCCGGCCGTGACTCGGCGGCGGCACAGCGCGCGGCCGAGCTTGCGAAATGCGACCTCCTGACGGCGATGGTCGGCGAGTTCCCGGAACTGCAGGGGGTCATGGGGCGTTACTACGCCGTGAATGACGGCGAGCCGTCCGAGGTCGCCGCCGCGATCGCCGAGCAATACCTGCCGCGGTTCGCCGGCGATTCGCTGCCGGCGACCGGCGCGGGCCTCGCGCTCGCGGTCGCCGACAAGCTCGACACGCTGGTCGGCATCTTCGCGATCGGCCAGAAGCCCACGGGCACCAAGGACCCGTATGGCCTCCGCCGCTCGGCCCTCGGCGTGCTCCGCATCCTGATCGAGACCGGCATCGCGCTCGACCTGCGCGAACTCATCCGGGGCGCGCTCGATTCCGTGGCGGCCGACCTCGCGCGGCTCGGCGGCAAGCCGCCGGCGGACGGCCTGGCCGACGAGATCTACGACTACATGATGGAGCGCCTGCGCGCCTGGTACCTCGAGGCCGGCGGCAGCATCACCACCGAGATGTTCGACGCCGTGCTCGACACGCGCCCGGCCTCGCCGCTCGACTTCGACAACCGCCTGCGCGCGCTCGCGGGCTTCCTGCAGCTGCCGGACGCAGCTGGCCTGACCGCGGCCAACAAGCGCATCGCCAACATCCTGAGGAAAGCGGGCGAGCAGCCGAGCCCGCGCGTCGATCCCGGCCTCCTGACCGACCCGCACGAGCGCCAGCTCGCGACCGAAGTCGAGGCGCTGCGAGTCGACGTCGAGCGGCTCGTCACCGCGCGCCGCTACGCGGACGCGCTGACCCGGCTCGCGTCGCTCCGCGGCTCCGTGGACGCGTTCTTCGACCACGTGCTCGTGATGGCGGACGACGTCGGCGTGCGGGCGAATCGCCTCGCGCTTCTCGCGGCGCTCTCGCGTCTCTTCCTGCACATGGCCAACCTGTCCCGCCTGCCGGGCTGAAACGCGGTTTCAAGGATGTCTGCAAGCATCCCGAAATGGCGCAGCATCGCGGCGCTGCAATGGATCGGCTCGATCCTCTTCACGGGCCTTTTTTTCGTGGATTCGCTGTTCTTCGGATTCGTGATCGTACTGTTTGGGTGGCTGCCGTTTCGCCAGCTGTATCGCTTCGCGCGCGCCTGGGCGCGCACGAACCTGTGGCTCCTGGATATCTTCTGCGGCCTCGACTGGAGGATCGAAGGCGCCGAGCGCATTCCGCGCGAAGGCGCGCACGTCACCATGTGGAAGCACACCTCCACCTGGGAGACGCTCGCGCAAATGATCGTGTTCCCGCCGCAGGCCTGGGTGCTCAAGCGGCAGATCCTCTGGATCCCGCTGGTTGGGTGGGCGACCTGGCTCCTCAAGTGCATCGCCATCGACCGCGGCGCCGGCCACCGGGCGGTGAACCAGGTGCTCGACCTCGGGCGCGAGCGCCTCTCCGCCGGCATCTGGGTCCTCATCTTCCCGGAAGGCACGCGCATGGCGCCGGGCGAGACGCGCAAGTACGGGATGTCGGGTGCGCTCCTCGCGTCGCAGGCCGGCGTCAAGCTCGTGCCCGTCGCGCACGACGCCGGCGACTACTGGCCGCGGCGCGGACTCGTGAAGAAGCCCGGTGTCGTCCGGGTCGTGATCGGGCCGCCGGTGGAATCCGCCGGCCGCGACCCGCGGCAGCTGAACGCGGAGGTCCAGGCCTGGATCGAGGAGACGATGCGGGAGCTGCGCGCCGGCGCGGCCTAGCGGAACCAGCCGCCCCCCATCCGGATTCCCAGCGTGATGACGTCGCCGTCGATGCTGCCCGAGACGTCCTTGGTGCCAACGTCGAGGTAGCGATCCCAGGCGAGGCGAACCGCCCAGTACTTGTTGAAGTAGAACTCGGCCCCGACCCCATACGTCGCATCAGTCTTCTGGGAGGTTTGACTGGCCCGTTGAGTCTGGTTGCCGTCCGAGATCCTGAACGTGCCGTCGGCCTTCATGAAGGAGAGGCCCGCGCGGCCGTACAGCGAGAATCGTTCGCCCAGCGGAAGGATGCCGAGCATGGACACGACGGGCCCGGAGACCGAGGTCTCGAGCAGCACGTCGGCGACGGCCTGGTTCGTGCCGTCGGTCACCGTGACGCTCGCCTGGTTGTTGAACGCGCCGAGGTCGATGTACGCGAATTCCAGCGCGATGTGATCGTTGAGCTGGTAACCGCCGGCCACGCCATAGGCCGTGTCCGAGTCGTCGATGTTCGAGGCGACGTCGACGACGTCGAGTCCCACCGACGCGAAGATCGTGGCGATGTTTTCCTCCGACTGGCTCTCGCTGAGGCCTGAGGCGCTCGATTCGCCGCCGAAGGCGACGAAGTACCAGCCGGGTTCCGCGGCGTCGACGGTCGTGGCCGCGCCCATGGCGAGGCATATGAGCAACGCGCTTGAATACAGCTTGCGGTTCATGGGCGGCCCTCCTTGCGATCCTCAGGCAGCGTCCCTGCCCACTGCCACCATAGCGGGGACGGGGTTCGAGTCAATGTCGAATTTGGGACGCTCTACACGTCGAGGTTCGCGACCGCCAGCGCGTTCTTCTCGATGAATTCGCGCCGCGGCTCGACCGAATCGCCCATCAGCGTCGTGAAGATGTCGTCGGCCGCAACGGCGTCTTCGATGCGCACCTGCAGCAGGCGGCGCACCTCGGGGTTGATCGTCGTCTCCCAGAGCTGCTCCGGATTCATCTCGCCGAGACCCTTGTAGCGCTGGATCACCTGGCCCTTGCGTGCCTCCTCGAGGAGCCAGGTGATGGCCTCCGGGAAGCCCGCGATGTCCTCGCGCGCGTTGCCGCGCGTGACATGGGCGCCCGCGCCGATGAAGTCGGTGAGCGTCGTGCCGAGCTCTGCGATCCGGCCGTACTCGGCGGACTGGAAGAATTCCGGCTGCAGGTGCTTTTCGGTCGTGACGCCGTGCTCGGTGCGGGAGACGTCGATGCGCTCCGGCCCGCCGGCTTCATTCCGGCGCACCGCGAGCTTGTAGCTGTGCACGAGGCTGCCGTCCGCGTTGAGCCGCGTTTCGAGCTCGGTGACCCAGCCCTCGAGCCACGCGACGTCCGCGAACTGCTGCTCGCCGACCGGCCGCATCGCGAGGAGCTGCTCGAGCAGGCGCCGGTCGTAGCGGCGTGACCAGCGGCCGATGATCGCCTTCACCTCCATGTACTGGCGGGCGAGCATCTCGAGCGCCGAGCCGGAGAGCGGCGGCGCGTCGGCATTCACGTGCAGCGCCGCGTCGTCGAGCGCGGAGGACAGCAGCAGCTGGTCGAGCTCCGCCTCGTCCTTGACGTACGTTTCCTGCTTGCCGCGCTTGATCTTGAACAGCGGCGGCTGCGCGATGTACACGTGCCCGCGCTCGATCAGCTCGGGCATCTGCCGGTAGAAGAAGGTCAGGAGCAGGGTGCGGATGTGGCTGCCGTCCACGTCCGCGTCCGTCATGATGATCACGCGGTGGTAGCGCAGGTTTGCGACGTCGAAGTCGTCGCGGCCGATGCCCGTCCCGAGCGCGCTGATGAGCGTCACGACCTCCTGGGACGACAGCATCTTGTCGAAGCGGGCCTTCTCGACGTTCAGGATCTTGCCCTTGAGCGGGAGCACCGCTTGCGTCCGCCGGTCGCGGCCCTGCTTGGCGGAGCCGCCCGCCGACTCGCCCTCGACCAGGAAGATCTCCGACTTGCCCGGATCCTTCTCCTGGCAGTCGGCGAGCTTGCCGGGAAGGCCCGAGGAATCGAGCGCGCCCTTGCGGCGGGTCATTTCGCGCGCCTTGCGCGCCGCCTCGCGGGCACGGGCCGCGTCGATGATCTTGAGGCAGATCGACCGGGCGTCGGCCGGCCGCTCGAGCAGGAACTCGCCGAGCTTCTGCGCGACCGCAGACTCGACGGCCCCCTTCACTTCCGACGAGACCAGCTTGTCCTTCGTCTGCGAGGAGAACTTCGGGTCCGGCATCTTGATCGAGAGGATGGCCGTCATGCCCTCGCGCGCGTCGTCGCCGGTCAGCGAGACGTTCTCTCGCTTGGCCAGGCCCTCCTTGTCGATGAACTCGTTGATCTTGCGCGTCAGGGCCGCCCGGAAGCCGGCGAGGTGGGTGCCACCGTCCTTCTGCGGGATGTTGTTCGTATAGCAGTACATGGACTCCTGGTAGGAGTCGTTCCACTGCGCCGCGACCTCGACCGAGATCGGCCCTTCCTGGCTCTGGAAATAGAAGATGCCCGGGTGGATCGCCGTGCGGCTGCGGTTCAGGTACTGCACGAAGGCCGATACGCCGCCCTCGTGCTGGAAGACGTCGCTCTTATCCTCGCGCTCGTCGACGAGCTCGATGCGCACGCCCGAGTTCAGGAACGACAGTTCCCGGAGGCGTTTAGCCAGCCAGTCGTACGAGAAAGTCGTGTTCGTGAAGATCGTGTTGCTGGGCTTGAAGCGGATGGTCGTGCCGCGTTCGGTGGTCGTGCCGACCACCGCGAGCGGCCCGAGTGGCTCGCCCATCTTGTACTGCTGGCGATGGAGCTTCCCGTCGCGCGCGATCGTCAGCGTCAGCGAGCCGGACAGGGCGTTGACCACCGACACGCCGACTCCGTGCAGGCCGCCCGCAACCTTGTACGAGTTGTCGTCGAACTTACCGCCCGCATGCAGCACGGTCATGATGACCTCGGCCGCGGAGCGGTTCTCTTCCTTGTGGATGTCGG
>DATJFN010000048.1:0-27769 GCA_035495635.1 Steroidobacteraceae bacterium
CGCGGCACGCGCTCGGCAACGGTGACGTACCCTGTCGCCTTCACGAACTTCGCGAACTCGCGGTTGGTGACCTCGGTCTTGTCCATCCAGAAGCCGTGCACGCGCACGCGATGGATCGGCCGCGAATCGCCGGTCGCCTGCATGCCGACGACGTTGGCGTCCTGGCCTTGCGGATCGGCGGCGCCCATCGAGAATTCGCCGCCGGGAATCCAAACCATTCCTTCGGGCGCGGCGCCGGGCGCTGCGGCCGGATTGGCGACGGTCGGGCCGAATTCTGTAGCCCTCACCGTCGTTTCCGCCGCTGCCGCCGGTCTGCCCCCGGTCGTCGAATGCTCACGCGTGAGCAATGCGAACGTGATGCCCGCGACCGCCCCGATCACGATGATGGCGACGGCAATCGGTTTGCCACGCGGATCGTGGGGCTTGGAAGACCGCCTGTTTTTCACGCCGGTCATCTTACAGCGGGCAATGAAAAAGGCCGCACCCAGAAGATGCGGCCCAACTGTAAGTGCTGATATGCCTTCTGCGTATCGTTAGTGACCGCTGCTCTGGGCGTTTTGTAGATTCTCCAGCACCTTGTCCAGCGAGAAGCTGCCGACCTTCTGGCTCGGTGGGTATTCCTTGAAGGTGGCAAGGAAGTTTCCGACGTATTCCTGCGCCGGCACGAGAAGGAAGGTGCGGTCCGCCCGCCAATGCGTGTAGTCCATGCCGACGACGTCGCCCTTCTCGAACGGATCGGAACGAAGGTTGAAGATCTTGGGGATTCGAAGGGCCACGAATGGCTCCTGCCAGACGTCGAAACCCTCAGCACGCTGCTCCGCAAATACGATCTTCCATTGGTCAAAGCGCAACCCGACCAGCCCGCCGTCGTCGCTGAAGTAGAAAAATTCGTGGCGAGGATCGGGCCCCTTGCCGGCGAGCGAATCCGTGATGTTGTAGCCATCGAGATGGACCTTGAAGGTCTTGTTCCCGACCGGCATGCCCTTCAGCAACTTCTCCTTGACGTCCGGCACGCCGACCGCCGCCATGATCGTGGGGATCATGTCCATGTGCGAATAGATGTTGTTGTCGATGGTGCCGGGCTTGATGACGCCGGGCCAGCGGATCGCCGTGGGCACGCGATAGCCGCCTTCCCAGTTCGTGTTCTTTTCGCCGCGGAAGGGCGTCGTGCCGCCGTCGGGCCAGGACATCTCCTCGGCGCCGTTGTCGGTGGAGTACATGACTATCGTGTTCTCGTCGAGGCCGAGTTCCTTCAGCTTGTCGAGAATCTGGCCGACCATCTTGTCGTGCTCGACCATCCCGTCCGGATATGTGCCAAGCCCGGTCACGCCCTGACTCTCCTTCTTGAGATGAGTGAAGATGTGCATGCGGGTGGAGTTCCACCAGAGGAAGAACGGCTTATCCGACTTCGCGGCCTTGTCGAGGTAATCCAGCGCCGCCTTCGTGATCTCCTCGTCTATGGTTTCCATGCGCTTGATGGTGAGCGGTCCCGTGCTCTCGATCCGCTGACTGCCGTCGGCGTTGGCCCAGGTGTGGATTACGCCGCGCGTGCCGTATTTCTTCTTCAAGGCGGGGTCCTTGAAGTAATCGGCGTTCTCGGGCTCCTGCTCCGCGTTGAGGTGATAGAGCGAGCCCATGAACTCGTCGAAGCCGTGGGCCGTCGGAAGCGTCGAATCGGCATCGCCGAGGTGGTTCTTGCCGAACTGCGCCGTCGCATAGCCTTGGGCCTTCAATAGCTCCGCGAGCGTCACGTCCCGCGCCTGGAGTCCTTCCTTGGCGCCGGGCAGGCCGACCTTGAGGTTGCCGGTACGGAATCCGCTCTGCCCCGTGATGAACGCGGAGCGTCCGGCGGTGCAGCTCTGCTCGCCGTACCAATCCGTGAACAGCGCGCCTTCCTTAGCGATGCGGTCGATGTTGGGCGTCTTGTAGCCCATCATCCCCTGGTTATAGGCGCTGATGTTCCAGTAGCCGATGTCGTCGCCCCAGATGACGACGATGTTGGGTTTCTTCGACGCCGCAAGCGCGGGCATCGAGGCACCGATGCCGAGAATGGCCAGGCCGATGAACAGCCTGGCGAGGAATGTCTTCATGTAGGGCCCCCCTGTCAGATTTGGAGCCTGCCGCGGCTCGTGCGATCGAAAAACCTTACGCCGGGCAGATTATCTCTGCATATGTGTCTTTTGCGCCATCGGTTACGAAGTCCTGAGCGTCTTGGCGTAGACGAAGAAGTCGTTGTCGCGTAACCAGCCGCAGGACTCATAGAGCGATTGCCCGATCCTGTTCGTCTTCGCGGTCTCCAGCTGGAGGCGTGCGGCGCCGGTCGCGCGCGCGTGCGCCTCGGCGGCCTCCATGAGCGCGCGCCCCGCGCCGGTGCCGCGCGCCGCGGGCGTGACGAAGAGGTCGTAGAGCACGTAGGTCCGCTCTGCGAGGACCGAGCAGAAGGCGGGATAAAGCTGCGTGAAGCCGACGATGTCGCCCGCCGCATTCTCGGCGACGATGATGACCGACTCGCGGCGCTGGAAGCGATCGGTGAGGTAGCGCCGCGCGAGCGCGAGGTCAGCGGGCTTCTCGTAAAACTGTCGGTAGGCGTCGAACAGCGGCGCGACCGCATCGAGATCGCGTGACTCCGCGAGCCTCGTCTTGACCTTTTCTTTCGCCATCGTGAATCCCTCGCGCCGTGTCAGCCTGAAGGTAGAAACTTGTCCAGCAGCTCGAATCCGGCTCGCTCGTCGTAGCCCAGGCGCCGGTAGAACGCGCGCGCCCGTTCGTTGCCACGGCCGAGCTGCAGGGAGACGTTCGTGCAGTGTCGCCGGACGAACTCCGCCTCGGCCTGCCGCAACAGCTCTTCGCCGATCTTCTTGCCGCGCGCCGACGGCAGCACGAAGAATTCGTCGATCTCCGCCGTGAGCCCGAGGTGCTCGAGGCTGAAGACATAGACCGCGAGCAGGTAGCCGACGGCCTGGCCCTTCACGCGCGCGATCCAGCCGCTGCCGAGGCGCGGGTCGGCGAGCAGGCCCGAGAGCTCGCGGGCGACGCCCGTCGCATCGAAGCCCGCGATGTCCTCGAAGATCCAATACTGCTCGACGAGCGGTACGAGCGCCGAGATGTCCGGGGCCGCGACGGGCCGGATCTCGGCGCTCACGGCCGTTCCCAGTCCGCGACCGGGCCGCGTACGCGGCGGAACAGCGGGTGGCAATCCGCGCGGCGCGCCCTGGACCAGCGCCGGTGCAGCGGGCGGTTTCGCACCGCGAGCTTCTTCATGAGGTGACGCCACTCGTGGGCGATCTGGCCGCTGGTCGCCGCGACGCGCTCGATGCGCCGCACCGGCCCGATCTTGCGCCGGTCGAAATCGTAGCCGCGCGCCGTCGCCTCGGCGTGCACGGCCGCAAGGTAGCAGTTGATCGCCGCGCGCGGCGCGGGATGCGCGCGAAAGCGCGCCAGCTGCGGGTGATGCCGGTAACCGCGCGTCTCGCCGCGCAGCACCGCCTTCGCGAGGAGCGCCTCGCGCCAGAGCGCGACGAGCCCCTGCGCGTCGAGGTAGCGGGGGTGGATCGTCCAGAGCCGCATCAGCGCTTCCCGAGCTTGCGCTGCCAGGCGGTGCGCAGCAGCCCGCGCACGTCGTCGGGCCGCGCGCGCTCGAGATGAACGCGAAGACCCACGACCTTGCGCCCCCAGCCGAGGCGCTCGTACTCCTTCGGGTAGAGCCTCACCATGCGGTCCCGGTCCTCCTCGTCGACGAAGACGTGCAGCGTGCCGCCCTCGACGGGCGCGGTCGCGTAGATGCGCCCGCGCACGCGGAACGAGGTGTATTGATGATGCGGCGATTCTGTGGTTCCAAGGAGGGCCATCGCCATCGTGCGGACGTCTTCGAGCCGCATCGCAACCGCTGCCGGCGGTCAGAAGCCGATGCGGACGGCCTGTACCCTGGCGGTGCCGCCGCCTTCCGCAGGCTGGCCCTTTGCGTCGAACAGATCGAAGCGCATCGTCGCTGTGTAGCTCTGGCCGTCATCCGCGAGCGCGATGGTTTCGGTCAGGACGCCGTGCCCGGCCGGCAGCCAGCCGGCGCCTTTCTGGAACTGCTCCGGTTCCGATGCCTGGGTCGCGTAGTACTCGTATTTCGCCGTATACGCGTTCTTGCCGGTCTGCCGCCAGATGCCGTAGGCGGGCGGGACCGGCGGGGCGGCGTCGTAGTTCGACGACTCCGTCATCGTGCCGCCGGCGTTGAAGACGTACATGAACTCGAGATCCTTCATCGAGGCGAAGAGGCCGCTCTCGAACTGTACCTTCGAGCGCCAGGCGCCGACGAGCGGCGGCGCCGGCTCTGCTGCGCAACCCGCGACGAATGCGATCGCCGCGAGGAGTGCGGCCCTAGCGCTCATGCGCCGGATCATGAAGCCGGCCAGCGATCATGTAAATGGAATTGGCCATGAAGGGCGTCGGCTCCGGATAGACGGCATCGGTGAAGCCGAGCCGACGGTACAGCCGGATCGCGTCGACGTTGCCCCGGTTGACGAACAGCGAGAGCTCGCGCGGCCCGAACTCGCGGAGGCTCCAGCCCGCCAGCTCGCGAATGAGGCGCGTGCCGAGCCCCTGGCCCCGGCGGTGAGGCGACACCGCGAGCCGCCCGAAATGGCAGCGCTCGATGCGCAGGTAGCACTGGCCGAATGCGGCCAGCGGCCCGCCAGCGGCGAGAGAAAAGCTCGCGATTTCGTCGACCTTCGAGTCCTCGCGGAAACTTTCGGCCGTAAAGGGAAAGCGGAACTGCGTGCCGCCCCAGGTGCGGAGCGAGTCGGCGTCTTCAAACCAGGTCGCGAGCTCCGGCAGCTGCGCCGGATCGAAACGCGCGAAACTCACGAGTCCGGGCGGCCCCGGAATCGGCGCCACTCGCGGATCTCCGCCCGGTGCGCCTCGTCGTGCTGCCGCATCAGCTCCGGCATGTCGCAGAGCGTGACCGTGCCAACGCCTACCTGCGTGCCGCCGCGGGCCCAGGCCTCGGGCGTCAATGTGAGGAAGAGGGCGATGTTCGCGAGCCGGGCAGCCTCAAACGCGCGGAGTCCTTCCTCGAAGGAGAGCGACCGGTAGTGGCGCTCGGCCGCAATGCGCGCGCCGTCGAAGTCGGGCAGGGTCGGACCATCCTCCGCCTGCAGGCGCCGGATGCGCTCGCCGAAGCCCTCGCGCTCGAGGTCGGCGAGGTGCCAGACCTGCTCGACCGGCGAGAAGCCGCCGTCCGGCCCCGGCGCGCGCGTCTCGTCGCGTGTCAGCGACGCGAACGACGCGTCGAGAAAGTCCTTCATCGAGGCGAGCGTGCGGAGCGCCTGCTGGCGTTCCATCGGCGTGAGCTTCATGTACTGCATGCAACCTCCTACCGGATGCGCTCGAACACCCGGATCCCGTGCCATTCCCGGCCATCTGCCTTCCAGTGCGGCGCAAGGATCAGTGTATCCCCGCGCAGGACGAACGGGCGTTCCTCGTCGCTTCCGATGTAGACGTCCGCAAGGTCTCCCTCGACATGATGGATCACGACACCCCGGTCGGCGTCCACGGTGTAGCGGCCGAAGTAGGCGACGTAGGCGTCGTAGAGCGCCTGCTTCTCATCGGGCGTGACGCGGCTGTCGTCGCCCGAGGCGACCTTCGGGTGCGGCACCTTCATGATCTGGATGCTCATGCGCCCCGAGGCGTCGTACATGAGCTGGCCCTTCACGTCCTCGCCGAACGGATAGAGCGAAGGGCCGCTCGGCGGCTTGTCTTCATAGGAGACGAGGCGCCAGGTGCCGACGATTCCGGAATCGTCGCCATTGGCTGCAAGCGCAAGAAAGCTAAACGCCAAAGCGGCGATCGAGATTGACCATTTCATCGGAGGAGATTCCGGCGAGGAAGCTGAGCCGATCTTACGCCTTGTGGATTCGCCGCCGGTAGATGCGGGGAAAGGCGAACCAGAAGGCAGCAAAGAAGCGCGCGCCAACGCGCCCGGGATGACGGCCATTTCCGCCGGGTCAGGGGCTGATGCGCAGCACCGCCTTGCCGGGATACTCGCGCTGTTCGAGCTCGAGCAGCGTCAAGGGCAGCTCGGTCCAGTTCCGGCGCAGCGAGATCGGTGCCTGCAGCTTGCCATCGCGCACGAGCTGCATCAGGCCCTCGAGCTCACGGGCCCCGACGCGCCCGCTCTGGACTTCCTCGAAGACGATGAGTCCGTAAATCCTCGCGGCCCCCTTGGCGTAAAGCGTTCGCGCGTTGAACGTCGTGTCCTCTTCCGAGGAATTGCCGATCGTGACGACGATCCCCTCACGGCCCACGAGCTCGATCGCTTTTGCGAGCGAGCGGCCGCCGACGGACTCGAGTACGAGCCCGTACGGGCCCGGTGCCTCTTCGATCGACGACACGACCGAGCCGGCACCGAGCCGTCTCAGCTCGTCGTGCCGCTCCTTGCGCGAGCTGATGGCGGTGACGTCCGCGCCCGCATGGGCGGCGAGCTGGATCGCAAACTGCCCGACGCCGCCCGAGCCGCCAGTGACGAGGACGCGCTTGCCGCCCAGCGGGTCCGCGAGCGCGAGCGTGCGCATTATCGTGAGCCCCGCGATCGGGAGCGTTGCCGCGACGTCGAGATCGATGCCATCCGGCACGACGGCGGCGCGACTCGACGGCACGACCGCGAGCTCCGCCCATCCGCCGGAGTCGAGCAGCGCCGCGATCCGCGTCCCCTTCGCCGGTCCCGTGCCGTCGGCGGCGGATGACTCGACGACGCCCGCGACGTCCCAGCCGGGGACACGGCCTTCCGGCGCCAGCGCGGCGCCGCGCACCTCGCCGCGGTTGAGCGAGATCGCCTGCACGCGCAGCAGCAATTCATCGGAAGCAGGCGTGGGTGCCGGCACGTCGGCCAGCGCGAGTTGGCTGCCTTGCTTGCGCCAGGCCCTCACGAGCCGTCCGGGCGGCGCACGTACTCGTCGAAGTTGTCGACGTAATCGTCGAGGTTCTTCACCAGCATCTTTCGATACTGGGCAATGAAGTACTCGATCGTCTTGCCGTAGGACTTGCGAAGCTCCTCGGGAGAGCCCTGGCTCGCCGCGCTGACGAAAACGTTGAATCGGGCGCAGGCATACATCAGCGACGCACTCACCTGGCCACGCGGCGCGTCGGCCATGTGCTCTTCCGCGACGCGCAGGTGCTCGTGTGCGCGGTCGTAGAACTCGTCGTCGGCATCGCTCGACAAGGCGGGACTCCCAAACCGGAGATTGCGGCGACAAGAATACCAGTATTATCAAAGCTTTCCATCTGAAACCTGTCGCAATTTTCCTACTTCGGCGGCGCGCGCTCCGGGGGGCGGAAAACCATCCATTCGGCGTCGCGGAATGCAAGATTCCGCTCGTGTACCGCGCCGACGGCCAGAGCGACGCGGCGCGAACCTTCGTTTTCCTTGCGGATCAGGCTGATTGGCCGCATCGAGAGGTGCCTGGCCGCGATCGCCTGGATTTCACGGACCGCTTCAGTGGCGTAGCCATGTCCCCAGTGTTCACGCAGCAACAGCCACTTGACCTCGGTTTCCGGGAAATCGCCCGGATGCCAGAGCCCCGCAGCGCCGACGAGCGAGCCGCTCTCCTTCTCGACGAGCGCGTAGGGACCGAAGCCGCGCAGCGACCAGTGCCCTTCCATGCCGGACATCGCGCGCCAGCTTTCGCCTTCGGTCAGCCCCCGGCCGAACGTGAACCGCGTGCATTCAATGTCGGAATAGTGACGGTGCAGCGGCTGCCAGTCGTCGAGGAGGAAACGGCGCAGCCGCAGCCGGCGTGTCTCGAGCTCGATGGGGATTAGCGCCTCCATCACCTCGCGGCGCTCAGGGTCGGGAGGCCGCGGCGAGCTCCTGTCGCAGTTGTTCGACGGCTTCCGCACTCAGCCACAGGAGCGTGTCCTGATAGGAATCGATGTGCGCGATGATGGACTGCCTCGGCCCTATGCGCCACGCGTCGGACGAATAGAATGCATCCTCGGTTGCTTTCCGGTCGTGGAGATCCGCGAAGGCGCGCATCAGGAAATAGCCGTTCGGGTCTTCCGCCGAGAAACCGAAGGCAACGACATCCATCCCGGCCTGCTTCACCAGCGGGATGCCTTTCCGGATGAAGGCATCGTGAAGTTCGGGACCCGCGCCGGGCTTCAGCCGATACGTGCGGACCTCGAGCAGGCGTTGCGCCACTACCTGCCCTTGCGCGCCTGGCGCGCCTGCTCGATGAGCGCATTCGCAATGTCGAGCTGGTCGTTGAAATTGCCGTCGTCCGAGATCGGCACGAGATATCGCCCGTCGATCGCGAGCGTCGGTACGCTCGGGAGGCGGTAGGAGCGCGAGAGATCGTCCGCGCGCTTCATGTTCAGTTTCACGCTGAACGAGCGGTAGGCCTGGGTGAATGCGGCCGGATCGATGCCCTGGCGGCGCACCCAATCCGTGAGCGCGGCTTCCGTGTCGAACCGCAGCTGCTGGCGGTGGATCGCGCTGAAGAGCGCGTCGTCGATCGCGGGCACTTTCTTCATCGCCGAGAGCGCGAAGAACGCTTGTGCCGCCGGCACCCAGGCCTCATGGCCGATCGAAACCGCGACGCGCTCGCTCTTGACGTCCGAAGGCAGTTTCGCGGCCCAGGCCGCGTACGGCTTCGCGAAGCGGAAGCAGTGCGGGCACTGATAGGAGAAGAACTCTGTCACGACGAGCCTCGACGGATCCGAGGTCTCCTGCGGCGGTTTGATCTCCTCGTAGTCCTTGCCCGCGACCGGCGCGCCGATCGCCTGGACGGAGAGGAGGGCCGCAAGGGCGGCGATGGCAAGCGTGCGCATGGGTTGTCTGCCTCGAGGTCAGTGGAGATTCTAGTCGCGCTTCGAAGGTTTCGTCGGATCGCCCAGCTTCCGGTTGAGCGCAACGGCCGCGCGCACCAGGTGCCGGACTGCGGCGAAGTCGACATCGGTGTTCTCATGCAGCTCGAAGTTCGCCAGCTCGAACTTTCCGCTGGCCTTCAGTCGAGGCTCGATGTCGCGAAGCCGCTTGCCGCGGAAGAATGCCATGAGGACGCGCTGCGGCTCCGACCGGATGACGAAGACCGGCCCGTTCGCGAAGTAGACGAGATTGGTCCACTTGATGCCTTCCTCGAGCTTCGCACTTGCACGCGCGGTCGACCGAAGGCGCTTCACGAGCTTCGCCTGCCAGCCGCGGAGCGCCGCAACGTATGCCGCGGGACTCGCGGCCGCTTTCATCTTCCGCATGGGCATGTGGGTTCAGTGCTTTGGTCGGCCCGCCTCGCAGACCGCCGCCGTCTCCGCGCGCGTGAAGTCCGCGGTCCAGTTGGTTTCCCAGTGGCGGTCGTCGTAGGAGAACGCCTGGTCCCAGCGCGCATGGTCGTCGTCCACCTTGTTCCAGGTGTAACGCACCTTGACGGGCCTGCCGCCGTCGACGTCTTCGCCGTAGAACTCGCCGTGCTCCCCGTCGAATCCGCCGACGACAGGAGCTTCGAGCTTGCCGCTCGCGCTGCTGACCCAGTAGATCGACCACTGCTGCTTCGCCGTATCGAAGGTGCGGAGCGTGAGCCCAGCCCAGCCCTGGGTCGGAAACCAGAGCTCGTCCACCGTCGCCATGCCGCCGAGGTAAAGCGACATGCAGAGCGTGGCGGGAAATTCCTCCCAGTCGTTGCTGCCGACGCCGCGCGCCTTCAGCCGCCGCTGCACGGTGGTCCAGCCGCCCGCAAAGTAGTCGAAGTCATGCACCCCGCCGGTCCGCGCGAGCGTGTAGCCGGGCGGCCCGGAAGCCGCGGCCAGCGGCGCCGCCGCCGCGGCGGCCAGGGCCGCGGCGAGAAGCTGCCCGGTCATGCCACGCATTCGAACCCCCTACCAGATCTGCTTCACCAGACTGGCTTTGAACGGGTGGTCGAGGAGGGGTTCCACGTCCGCCACAAACCGCACGGTGTGCGGGAGGTCCGCGTGGCGGTCAAACGCGGCCTGGTCCTTCCAGCGTGAGTGGATGTAGAACTCGTCCGGGTCGCGTACCGACTGGAATGCGCCATAACCCAGGCAGCCCGGCTCCAGGCGTGTCGGTCCCTGGACACGGTGCATCGCCTCGCGCACGGACTCCCGCTTGCCGGGTGCGGCATGGAAGCGCGCGAAGATGAAGACCTCCATGCGCTATTGCTTGACCCAGGTCTCCGTCGACTGCCCGGTCGGCATCCCGGAAGCGGCGTTCGTGACGTCGTTGACGACGCTGATCGTCTTGCCGTCGGCGGAGAGCGTCGACCGTGAAGTCCCGAACGGCTCGCCATTCATCCTGAGAACGGTCGACGCGTGGTGGTCGTCGATGCGCTTGATCGCCATCGTTTCGCCGGATGGCTTGCCATCCACCAACACCGGCACTTCGCTGCCGTCGAACGGTGACGCGACGGTCATGAGCATCGTCTGTTGCTGCCCCACGGCGAATCGGTACGTCAGCTTGTAGCCGCTGCCGCAGCAGGGCTCGACCGTCATCGTCATCTTTCCCGGCGCTGTCTTCGTCGACGTGCGCACCCAGGTGCCCACGATCATCTGTGCATCCAGGGCGGCGGAGGCGGTCAGGAGGGTGATCGCGGCGCCGAGCGTGGCGAAGGTCTTGAAGGCTGACATGAAGCCTCCTTCGAATCGGGATGGGCGAACGCGCGAAGTCTACAGCGGGCGTGACATCAGGATGAGGTGCGCGGGGCGGCGGAGCTTTTCCGGGTAGGGATAGGCCGCGGTGCCGCCGCGCGTGAAACCCATGCCTTCGTAGATCGCGAGCAGCTCGGGCCGCACGTCGAGGACGTCGATGTCGAGCTGGCGGCAGCCGCGCCCGCCACAGTATTCGGCGGCTGCTTCGACCAGCAACCGACCGATGCCGCGACCCTGGCTGTCGGGATCGACGGCGAGCGGCCCGAAATAGCCGTGCCTGCCCCGGATTTCGATGAGCACGGCTCCGTCG
This sequence comes from Steroidobacteraceae bacterium, assembly GCA_035495635.1. Taxonomy (GTDB): domain Bacteria; phylum Pseudomonadota; class Gammaproteobacteria; order Steroidobacterales; family Steroidobacteraceae; genus SCUD01. Next base: position 10,952 of record DATJFN010000048.1, read on the forward strand.
AGGCGCGAGCCCGGCGTCTCCTGCGCGACGATGACGTGGCGGTCGGGCCTCGCCAGCGAGGCCGCGACTGCCTCCGGCGTGATCCGGTCGCCCACGATGAAGTCGTCCTCAACCCGGTAGGCGCGGTTGACGACGTTGACGATGAGCGCGATGTCCGGGCCTGCGGCGGGCCGCAGCACGAATGCCCTACTGCGTGATGAGCGGGATCTGGGACGAGACCTGGACCTGCATGACCTGGCTCAGGCGGCGGTCGAGCTGGATCGCGCGCGCAGCGACTTTCGGCGGGACCACGGTCTGGAATTTGGCGAGCCACTTGACGCGCAAGTCGTGCGCGGCTCCGTCCCGTGCGAGCAGCGCGGTGACGTATTCCAGCGCCTGCGCGTCGGTCAGGGTCGCGTAGTGCTCGTGGTAGGCCTGGGTCGCCTTGATCTGTGCGTCCACGCTCGCGTCCTGTTCTTTCAGGTACTGCTCGAACAGCGGCCAGAATTTGGACGCCTGCTCGGCGGTCAGCGTCAGCCCCTTGGCCATGACGTCGGCGCGCTTCGCGGCGAGGTCCTGCTTGAACTGCGCGATGACCTGCTCCTGGGTCGGCGGTGTCGCGGCGGGCGCCGCGGCAGGCTCCGCCGACGAGGCGACAGCGGAAACGGCCATGGCGAGCATGGCGACGATCAACTTGTTCATTCGGATTCCCCCGGGTGGGTCGATGAGGTGCAAACGCGCGGAATGATAGCGGTGCCCCATGGGAGACACCATGTACCAACGGGCATCCCGGCCGGCGGAACGCCGCGGCGGAATCCGGGTCGCTCAACCGCCGTGCTTGAAGTACTGCACCGCGCGTTCGTGTTTCTCCGCCGCCGCCCGCGAGGAGAATGTCCCGAGATTCTTTCGCTTGCCCGAGCTGTCCTTCTTGCGCGAGTAGAGGCGGTACTTGCCGGTCGAGAGCCTTCGGATCATCGGTTTGTGCTCGTCTTCAACAGTGTTGCGATCGGGTCGTAGGACAGGAACCTGCGCGCCGCGACGTCGAACGGGAAGTCGGCCAGCGGGATGTCGGGCAGCCGCTCCAGGGCGCGCGTTTCGAGCCCGAACCATGAGGCGCAGGCCTCGCTGTCCGATAGCGGCCGGATCCGGTACACCTCGTAGTAATCGGCGTACGCGGCATTGCCGTCGTCGAAGCGCGACCAGAAGAAGAACGTCCCTTGCGCGTTGGTGCAGACCATCCTGCGCGGGACGTCTTCGAAGTCCCGGTATTCGGCGTGGATCCAGTCGGCCATTGCGATCCCCCACGCCGCGACGCGCGCGCTACAGGTCCACGCGCCGGAAGCCGAGCGCCTTCAGGAAGCTCATCGAGTCGACGTAGACGTCCTTGCGTGCGACGAGATGGCCATCGAACGGGATGACGTCGACGCCGTTCCACGACACCTTCTTGCCCGTGGGCTGGACCGTTGTCTCGCCCCGGGTGAACGGCACGGCGAGCGTCGCGCTGGCGGTCCATTCCTGAGTGACGACGCCGTCGCGCACGTACGTGCGGCGGGCGTCGAAACGGATGTCGGGAAACGTCGTGAAGACGCCTTTCAGGATCTCCCGGATCGCCGCCTTCCCGACCCCTTTGCCGCCGCTCGTGTGGTTCTCGAACACTGAATCCTCGGTGTGCATGGCGAGGATGGCCTCGACGTCGTGGCGGTTCCAGGCGTCGCCGTAGGCGGAGATCACCTCTTCGAGCGGATGCCTGGCACTCATGGCTTCAGGCCAGCGCGCGGGTCGCCTGGCAGGCGTTGCATTTCACGCCGTTGATGCGCGGCGGAAAGATCAGCCCGCTGATGCCGAGCGTCAGCACCAGGAGGAGTATCGACCAGGGTGATCGCGTGAAGCGGAGGTCGGTCGACCCGCAGAGGCCGCACCGGGCTTCCTCAATCTCCTGTTCCAGCTCCAGCGCGGCCTGGAATTCCCCGCGGCGCTGCCGTCCGAGCACGTCGCGCGCGCGATGCGCGTACTCCAGCGGGACCTGGAGCCGGACGCCGCCCAGGGCCTGCGCGAAGTGCCAGGACGCCCACACGTGATGCTCGGAGCCGAGCGTCGCCGGAATGCCCTCGCTTTCCAGCAGGCCTCGCGCGATGTGCGCCTCGAGCGGATTCATGTACGTCTCGATGGTGATGAGGTCCGTCACTGCGGGTGTCCCGGCGGCATCGCGACAGTGTTTCCTACTCGATGACCGCCTCGCCCGAGACCGGGTCGGTCAGGCCGAGGCCTCCGCCCAGGTCTTCCAGCATGGGCCGCATGCGGTCAAGGTTCGAGATCATCGAGGGCCGGGCGTCGACGATGTTCTTCATGCTGTCCCACTCGCCGATGGCGCAGTACGTGCGGTCACCGGTCTTGACCAGGGTGAAGCGGTGCATGCCCGGGAAATCCCGCTGCATGCTCCGATGGACGTCCAGGAACGCCTTCTCCTGGCCGTTCTTGACGCGAAAACGCACGACGTTGAATGCGGTCATGTTGCCTCCTCGAATGCGAGTGCAAATCCGGTCAGTGACTCTTCCTCGCCGCCCTTTGCGGAAATATCGCGATGCAACTGATCATGAAGACGAGCAGCACGACGGACGCCCAGTACCGGTCGAGCGCCAGGCCACCATGTTCGATGGGCTTGTCCAGGAAGTCTCCGAGCACCGCGCCCAGCGGCCGGGTGAGGACGAACGCCGCCCAGAATAGCGCCGTGTGCGAAATTTCGCTCCAGCGGTAGAGCACGACGATCAGGAGCAGCAACCCGAAGAAGATGGCGGCGCCGCCCAGGTAGCCCATGCCGATCGTGTCCGCGGTCCAATCCCCGAGGGCGGTCCCGAGCGTCTGCGAGAACATGATGGTGATCCAGTAGAACATCTCCGACCTGGGCGAGCTGACGGAATCGACCGCGACGGTGCCGAGCGCGCGGTACCAGACGGCGAGCGACGTGATGAGTAGCGCGAGCAGCAGCGCCGTCCCGCCGGGATAGCCGATGCCGAGCGAACGGTCGGCGAAGTCGGCGAGTGTCGTGCCTACGGTCGTCGTCGCGACGATGGTGGTCCAGTAGAGGTAAGGATTGAACTTCCGGGCCGCGATCTGCGCGCCGACGGCGATGAAAAAGAGCACGCCGAATATCGCAGTCGCGACGAGGTAGCCGAGGTCCATCGACATCGAGACCGCGTCGCCGCCGGTCTCGCCCAGCGTCGTCGCCGCGATTTTCAGGACCCAGAACAGGAGCGTGACTTCCGGGACTTTGCTCTCGGCAGGGTCATTGGCGCTGGTCACAAGGGGTCACCCGATCCCGGTGGCGGCATCTTCCAGATAGACGTACAGCCACTGCGCGACCGACCGGTCGGCGACGCATTCGAAGCGCTCCGAGGTGACCCGCCGCAGTACCACGGGCAGCTGCGCTACCCGCGTACGCGACACGGCGGCGTGCCCGAATGTCTCGATCGACAGGTCGAGCCCGCAGACGCGCGCGAGCAGGGCGGTGGCGAGCGACCCCTCGACCACGAAGGTCGTCAACGAATCGGACATGTCCGTGACCACGAACGAGCGCCGGCCGCAGCCAGTCCGCACCGCCGCCAGGAGGTCGGACGCCTCGTGCAGCGATGACACGAGCAGCCAGGTATCCGGCGCGATGCGGCAGAAGACCGGGTCGTCTCCGCTCCAGCTGTTCATGGCGACCGGCAGCGTGCGCCCCGCGATGCGGAGCGCATTGACGGACTTCTGGGAGCGCGTGCCGAGCTGCAGCCGGAGGATCGTGCGCGACGGGAGTACCGCGAGCTTGAGCTCGTCCGAGAACACGCGTCCGCCCGCCGGGAGGCTCGACTGCGCGACGAGACTGGCGATGGGCTCAGGCATGCTGGCGCTTTCCTTCGGGGTCGAGGAAGGTCTGCGGTACGACCGTCGCCTCGCAGGTCTTGTCGAGGTCGTGCACGGCGAGTCGCTCGCCGAGGCGCGCCCGGCCGCCGCGCAGGAGCGCAAGCGCGATCGGCTTGCCGAGCGCTGGCGACTGGCAGGCGGACGTCACCCAGCCGTCGCTGCCCGCGGTCGTGCCGGCGAGCCGCAGGTGCGCGCCGGGAACGAGCACGGACGCGTCGGTCGCTGTGAGCCCGACGAGCTGCAGGCGGTCGGCGCGCTGGTTGTCGCGCCGCGCGAGCGAGCGCTTCCCGATGAAGTCGCCCTTGCGCTTTGCCGCGACCGCGCCCCAGCCGACGTCGGCGGGCGCCGTCGTGCCGTCGGTATCAACCCCGACGTGCAGGAATCCCTTCTCGAGGCGCAGCAGCAGCACGGTCTCGACGCCGTAGGGGATCACGCCGAAGTCGGCGCCGCCCTTCAGGAGCTGGCTCCAGAGCGCCGCGCCGTAACGCGAGGGCACGTTGATCTCGTAGCCGAGCTCGCCGGAGAAGCTCACGCGGTAAAGCCGCGCAGGCACGCCCGCGAACTTTCCCTGCCGCATGCTCATGTGCGGCATCGAGCGCCAGTCGAAGGCGATATCCGTGCGAAAGCGCGCGAGGAGCTGGCGCGCGCGCGGGCCGGCGATCGCGAACGTCGCCCATTGCGTCGTGACGGGGGTGACGAAGACCTCGAGATCCGGCCACTCGCACTGGCGCCATTCCTCGAGCCAGGCCGCGATGCGCGAAGCGCCGCCGCTCGTCGTCGTGATGAGGAACTGGTCGCGCCCTAAGCGGGCGACCGTGCCATCGTCGATGATGGCGCCGTTCTCGTTGAGCATGAGCCCGTAGCGGACGCGCCCCTCCTCGAGCTTCGCGACGTTGTTGACGTAGAAGCGGTCGAGGAACTTCGCGGCGTCGGGGCCGCTGACCTCGATCTTGCCGAGCGGCGAGGCGTCGAAGATGCCGACCCCGGCGCGGACGGCCGCGGCTTCCCGCAGCACGGCCCGTGCCGGCGACTCGCCTTTCTTCGGATAGCAGGCGGGCCGCAGCCATCCGCCGGCTTCCCACCAGTGCGCGCCGAGCGCCTCGTGCTCCGCGTGCGCGGGCAGAAGGCGCCGCGGCGCGTAGCGCTCGCGAATCTGCCGGCCCGCGATCGCGCCGAGCGTCACGGGTGTGTACGGCGGGCGGAAGGCCGTCGTGCCGATTTCGGCAGGGCCGATATCGGTGAGCTCGGCGAGCGTCAGGAGCGCGTTCAAGTTGCTGGTCTTGCCCTGGTCGACCGCCATGCCGCAGGTCGTGTAACGCTTCAGCAGTTCGACGTGGCTGTATCCTTCCTGGAGCGCGATTCTGGCGTCGGCGACGGTGACGTCGTGCAGGAAGTCGAGCCATTGGCGGTCGTCGCGCGCGTCCGGCGCGAGTGCAATCGCCTCGGTCGCGAGCGAGAGCGGCGCCTCCTGGACGGTCGGCCGCGGGACGAGCAGCTCCTCTGGGCGGCCGGCGTGCTCCAGCACGCGCTGCACCGCGCCCATCGCGTCGTTGAAGGCCGCGTCCAGCGTGGCGCAGCCGTTGAGCGCGCCCGCGGCGAGGAGCGGCGGACGCGGCTCCGCGGGTCGGAAGCTGCGCGACTGGCCGTCGTAGGCGAGGGCCGCGCGCGCATGGGAATAGAGGTGGACGGCCGGCAGCCAGCCGCCGGACATGCCGAGCGCATCGCAGGCGACTTCCTCGCCCGAGCTCAGCCGCACGCGCTCGAGCCGCGTGCGGCCGAGCGCCGTGGCAACGCGCGTGCCCGGGCGGATCTCGACGCGCTGCGCCCGCAGCCATTTCGAGAGGCTGGGCGGCGGCTCCGCGCGGCTGTCGGCGACGAGGCGCACGGGCGCGCCCGCGGCGACGAGGTCGAGCGCGGCGAGGTAGGCGGAGTCGTTGTTGGTCGCGAGCACGATCTCGCGCCCGGCGGCGACCGCGTATCGGTTCGCGTACTGCCGGATCGCGCCGGCAAGCATGACGCCCGGCTTGTCGTTCTCTTCGAACAGGAGCGGCTGCTCGATGGCGCCGGTCGCGAGCAGCGTCTGCCTCGCGTGCACGCGCCAGTAGCGCTGGCGGATCGCGCCGGGCTTGCTGCCGAGGTCGAGGCGCTGGAGCAGCCCGGCCATGCCGTGGTCGTAGAGGCCGAAGCAGGTCGTCGCGGTCAGGAGCGTGACGTTCCGCGACGGGGCGAGCTCGCCGAGCACGCTCGCGAACCACACGGTGACCGGCGCGTCATTGATGAGCGTGTTGGTGGCGAGGAGACGGCCGCCGCACTCGAAATCCTGCTCGGCGAGGATGACGCGAAGTCCCGAGCGGGAGGCCGCCTGCGCGGCGAGGAGCCCGGCTGGCCCGCCGCCGACGACGAGCAGGTCGCAGTGCGCGTTGACGGTCTCGTAGCGCTCCGGATCCGGCTCGCGCGGCGGCTTCGCGATGCCGGCGGTGCGGCGGATGAATCGCTCGTAGAAGTCCCAGTTCGGCCACTTGAAAGTCTTGTGGTAGAAGGCCGCGTGCCAGAGCGGCGCCGTGCGGTCGAGCACGCGCGCGAAGTCGAACTTCACGCTCGGCCAGGCGTTCTGGGCGCGCACGTCGAGCCCGTTGCGCACCGGGACCATCGTCGCGCGCGCGGACGGCTCGACTTCCGCGCCGCGGCCGAGCGTCACGAGGGCGTTCGGCTCCTCCGGCCCAATGGAGAGGATTCCGCGCGGCCGGTGCAGCTTCATCCCGCGGCCGACGACCGGGATGTCGTTGGCGAGAAGCGCGGAGGCGACGGTGTCCCCGGCGAATGCGGCGACCTTGCGTCCATTCCAGCGGAAATGGATCGCCTGCGAGCGATCGATGTGGCCGCCCTTGTCGAGCCGGTAGCCCATCAGTGCGCGACGCCCGAGGCTGCGCCCTCGTCCACGAGCGCGCCCGCCGCGAACCGGTCGAGCCCAAAGGAGCGGATCAGCTCGTGCGGCACGCCGTTCGCGATCGTCCACGCCATTGTCTCGCCGCCCGCGGGTATCGCCTTGTAGCCGCCCGTGCCCCAGCCGGCGCTGATGAAGAGCCCTTCGACCGGCGTGAGCCCCATGATTGGGCTCGTGTCGGGCGAAATGTCGGCGATGCCGGCCCACTGGCGCATCACGCGCAGGCGGCTGAGGCACGGAAAGAGCTCGACCGCGGCCTGCGCATTCGCCTCGAAGACCGGCAGTCCGCCGCGCTGGGCGTACGAGTTGAACACGTCCGCGCCGCCGCCGATCACGACCTCGCCACGGCCGGTCTGGCTGACGTACACGTGGACCGTTGCGGAGACGAGCACCTGGTTGATGATCGGCTTCACGGGCTCGGTCACCATCGCCTGCAGGCAGGTGCTGTGGATCGGGAGCTTGAGCCCGGCCTTCCTTGCGAGGACCGATGAGTGCCCGGCGACGGCCATGAGGATGCGGGGCGCGGCGACGTGGCCGAGCGTCGTGTCGACGCCCTGCACGCGGCCGCTGTCCACGGTGATGCCGGTGACCTCGCAGCCCTGCACGATGTCGACGCCCTGCATGCCCGCAGCGCGCGCGAAGGCCCAGACGACCGCGTCGTGGCGCGAGATGCCGCCGCGCCACTGCACGGCCGCTCCCTCGATCGGGAAGCGGCAGCCGAGGTTCAGCATCGGCTCGAGCTTCCCGAGCTCGCGGGGCGTCACGATCTCGGAGTCGACGCCGTTCATGCGGATCGCGTTCACCGTGCGGCGCATGACTTCGAGCTCGTGCGGGCTGTGCGCGAGCGACACCTTGCCGCGCTGGCTCAGCATGATGTTGTAGTTGAGCTCGCGGCTGAGCCCCTCGTAGAGCTTCAGCGAGCGCTCGAAGAACTTCGAGCTGACGAGATGGTAGTAGTCGGAGCGCACGACCTGCGTGTTGCGGCCCGAGTTGCCCTGGCCGATCGCGCCGCTCTCGAGCACGGCGATGTTCCTCATGCCGTGTTCCTTCGCGAGGAAGTACGCGGTGGCGAGGCCGTGGCCGCCGCCGCCCACGATGACCGCGTCATAGGCCGTCTTCAGGACCGGGCGGTGCAGCGCGCGCGTCCAGGGCCGCTTGCGATTGACCGCGTGGCGGGCGAGGGCGAAGAATGAATAACGCTCGCTCATGCGAATCGTGGAATCATAGATCATGCTCAGGATCGAATGCCCGTGGTGCGGGTTGCGCGACGAGCCGGAGTTCAGCTACGGCGGCGAGTCGCACATCGCGCGGCCGGCAGCGGGATCAAGCGACGAGGAGTGGTCGCACTACCTGTTCTTCCGCGCCAACCCGAAGGGCGACCACGCCGAGCGCTGGTGCCACAGCTTCGGCTGCGGGCAGTGGTTCAACGTCCTGCGCAACACCGAGACCCACGAGATCCTCGCGACCTACCCCATGGGCGAGCCCCGGCCTGAACGATAAAGGGGACGCGCCCCTTTACGGCCAAAGCATTCCGGTCCGGGCGGGCCCAGCCGTAAAGGGGCGCGTCCCCTTTATCGTCACGCCCGACGCCGCTTCTTCTCGTACATCGCCCGGTCGGCGCGGGATAGGAGGACGTCGAGCGGGGTGTCGGACTGCGCGGAGAGCTCCTCGATGCCTATGCTCATGGAGACGCGCATCGAGTGCACGGCCTGCGCGTTGAACTTGTCGATGGCGGACAGCAATCGCGCATTCACCGCATGCGAGCCGTCTTGGTCATCGAGCAGCGCGAGCACCGCGAACTCGTCGCCGCCCACGCGCGCGACCACGTCGCTCTCGCGGAACACGTGGCTGAGGATAGTCGCTGCGTCGGTGATCAGCGCATCGCCCGCCGCGTGGCCGCGCGTGTCGTTGACGCGCTTGAGGCCGTCGAGGTCGATGAAGACGAGCACGCACTTGGCCTTGGCGCGGCGCGCCATGCGCAGCGACTGGTCCGCGAGCACGAGGAAGCCGCGGCGGTTCCGGAGGCCCGTCAGCTCGTCGGTGAGCGCGAGCTGTTCCATCTCGACGCTGAGGCTGCGCAGCTCGCGCTCCGACTGGCGGTGGCCGCTCACCGCGGCTGCGAGCGTCAGCGACATGGCCGTCGTCAGGCCGATGAAGGCCTGCAGCGCGAGCAGCGAGTCGCTCGTCTTGTCCCCGCCGAAGGGGCCGAGCCCCTGCGCCGTCGCCGCGACCGCGATCGCGGACATCAGGCACACCCCGAGCGCGACGCCGCTCGGCCGGAACCGGAAAGCGATCCAGACCAGGCAGGGCAGCGGCAGGAAGGTAAGCGGGTTCGCGCTGCCGTTGCCGGGGGACGCGGAGAAGACGACGGCCGTCGAGATCGCGAGCAGCGCGAACGAGGCGGAAACCTCGCCGAGCCGCCAGGGCTTGCGCCCGACCTGCAGAGACTGGCGCCAGGTCAGGAAGGCCGGCGCGAACACCAGGACGCCGATCAGGTCGCCGAGCCACCAGGTCTGCCAGGAGTCGAGGAACTGCTCGGGTCTGACGGCGCCGAAAACGCTCAGCGTCGCGACGCCCCAGGTCGAGGCGACGAGGCAGCAAGCGGCCGACACGCCGGTGAAGGCGAGCGTCGCCGGACCGGTCTCGAAGAGCTGCGCGACGCCGACGTACCGCCGCAGCGCCCCGGCGAGTGCGAGCACCTGGATGGTCGAGCCGACGGCGATGGACAGGGCGATCACGAGGCTGACCGGCCTGAACGTCCCGGTCGCCGTCGTCAGCGCGACGGCGAGGTTCACGAGGATGGAGCCCGCGACGACACCCGGCCAGACGCGCGGCCCCCACAGCAGGATCGCCGCGAGTGCGATGCCGGATGGCGGCCAGACGGCCGTCGCGTAACCCGGCGGGATCGCGAGCGAAAGGCCGACAATCCCAGTCAGCGTGTAGCCCGCCGCCAGGATGATGACCCGCACCCAGCGATCGGCGGCCAGAGAATCCTTGATGGCAGTCGTCTCCCGGACGAGCCCCGTCAGCTTCCGAAAACACTAACAGATGCCGGCGGAATCCAGCTCTAGGACAAAAGTCTATACCCGAGGCGGCATCACGCGCGGAGCCGGAACGTCCAGGGCACGAGACTGGCCAGCAAGATCAACAATCCCATGCCGCCACCGCCGCCGCCAACGCTCTTCGGCGGCGGAGGCGGGGGAGGCGCGACGCCCGACTCGCGGCAATCGACGCTCATCGCAGGTGGCGCCGCACGCGCCGCTGGCGCGACGAACGGCTTGAAGGGACAGCTGCCGCCGCCCGAGTCGCCGGCTGCGCCCTTCTCATCTTCATAGCGCAGCCAGGCGCCGTTGCCCCAGTCCACGGCGGTCGCGGGATCGCCATCGAGCGCCATTTCCGCGAGGTCCTGCTGGCCGAGGAAGAGCGTCGCGGGGGTCGCGTCCGCGACGTCGATCGTGTCCGGCAGCGTGAAGTCGACCGCGAAGGCGTCGTCCGCGTAACGGAGATAGCCGTTCGGCGCGCCGCCCGGCGCGTCGAGCCAGGCGGCCGCGCCTCCGAGCGCGAGGTCCTGTCCGGCGAGCGAGGGGATTTCGAGCGCGACTTCGCCGACGGCCGAGCCGGGCCCCTGGCCGTTGTATGCGACGACGTTGCCGGCGACGTCCCGGATGCGCATCGGCTTGTTGAAGGCAACCCAAAGCCGATAGCTCCCGCCCGGCAGCAACGCCTCGTTCACGTCGACGATCAGCGTGCGCGCGGTCGAAGTCGTGCGGTCCCAGTGCGCGCGGTACACGATAGCGTTCGTGCCGGACTCGCGGATCTCCGCCGCGATCGCGGCCGGCGGGCCACTCTGCCGGTAAAAGCCGAGCAGGTACTGCCGCACGACGTCGTCCCGCATGCGCGGCGCCTCGGCCGCCGGCAGGATGAATCCGCTGTGGCCATGCGTGGCGAGGCCGCCGTAATCCTGCCCGCCGTTCTCCGGCTCAATCTCGAGCGTCCAGCTCGGGACCAGCGCGTGGAAGGCGAAGTGATCGGCCGTCGATCCGATGCCAGGCGAGCCGACCGGGTCGGGGCCGTACTGATAAGGGCGGTCGGAAGCCGCCATCATGCGATCCGCGAGCTCCTGCGTGATCGCGTTGAGCCGCGTGTTGTTCGGGCGCGGCGCCAGGTAGTCCTGCCCGAAGGAATGCGTGTCGCTGTAGAACCGGAGGCGCGACTCCGGCGCGAGCGTCGCCGCCTGGTGCAGTGCGAGCGTCTCCGGCTCCGAGTCGTAGGCCGGCCCGCGGTAGATGAGGCTCGTCACGCTCGAGCTGCTCTCGCCCGACTGCCCGAAGCCCTCGGCGTTGTTGCGATTGAGGTCGACGCCCCAGAAGTTGTCCGCGACCGTCGTGATGTCGGCATCGATCGTGTTGCCGGTCGTCGGGTCGCGCAGGTTCTTGCGCCGCATGCGGCCCTCGCGCGGCTGCTCGCGATCCGCCGTCGCGTTGACCGGGTAGCGCTGCGACTGGATGAATCCGTCCACGTTCAGCACGGGCACGAGGACGGTCTTCAGGTTCTCGATGAGGTATTGGCCGAACCCGCCGTCCGCCTTGCCCGCGACCAGCGTCTCGAAAAGCCCCGTAACAGCCTCGGGCGTCTGCCATTCGCGCGCATGAATGCCACCGTTCACGAGGACCGCGGGCTCGGCGAAGCCCTCCGCGGTCGACCCATTCGCGTCGCTGATGACATAGGCCCAGATGTCGCGGCCCGCCAGTGTTTGACCCACGACTTCGCCATCCACCTCGTCGTTCAGTGCGAGCAGCGACTGGTGGCGCGCGAACAGCGAGTCGTACTCGCGGAATCCCGCGACCGCCGTCAACGACGCCACCGGCACCGGGGGCGGGTAGCCGAGCGCGATGTTGGTGCCCGCGTTGTCGTTCGCGGTGTACGTGAAGATCACGTCTCCGCAGCCGGGCGCGAACGGGTTCGTGATTTCGCCGTGCACGTCAATCACGCAGGCCGCGCCCGCGGGGAGGGCCGCGGCCAGGAGCGCGAGGCCGGCGGCCCGGCTCAGCGCCCGAGCCACCGGCGGACTTCCTTCTGCAAGTGCGGCGAGCCGGCACCACTCGCCGCAAAGCGCTCGAGTTCCGCCCGGGCCGCGGGACCCGGATCGAGGTAGAGCGCCAGCGCCAGCACGCGGCGCCAGGATTCATCCGTCGCGGCGCCGAGGCGCCGCCCGATCTCGGCGCTCACGGCGGGATCCGAAAGACGCCCCAGCGCGGACGCGGCGGAGGAGCCGGTTGCGGGGTCCACGAGCGCATCGAGCAGGAACTGCCGTGCCGTTCCGTCGATGCGCGCAAGCCGCCCGATCTCGAGGACTGCAGCGGAGGAAATTTCCGCGCGTCGGCTGGCGCGTGTGAGGACAGCAAGCGCAGTGGATGCATCGAGCGCCCGGCTCGCGCTCGCGATGGCGTTGAGCGCGACGGGCTCGTCCGCAAAGTCGACGACGAGGTCGTAGAGCGCTCGGTCGGCGAGCCGCTCCGCGACGATGAGCGCGAGCTCGTCCGCGCGGCTGCCGCCGGCGATCGCCTCGACGATCGCGGCGCGCTGCGCGGCGAGCTCGCCGGCTCCCGCGGCGCGGAAGGCCTCGGCCGTGCCCTCGCGGACGGGGTCCGTCATCCCCGCACCGCCTCGCGCCGCGAAGCGCGCAACGGGAGCGATGCTGCCGGCGGCGAGCTCGGCTCCGGCCTGTCGGCGCGCAGCGGCGCGATCCCAGCTCCGGAGCACGAAGCGCGCGGTCGCGCCGGCATCATATAAAGGAGTGGCGCGGCGGCCATGGTCGGGATCGACGATGCCGTAAACCACCGGCGCACGGAGCGAGAGCCGCGCGACCGTCCCGCGTGCTTCACGCGTCGGCTCGAGGCGGGCGAGCGCATGCAGGCCGCGGTCGAGCAGCCATTCCTGCGCGATGTCGACGAGGCTCGCATCGTGGGCGATGAGCTCGACCCGCGCGGCGAGCTCGGTTGCACTTCCGCTCGCGGCGAGCGTGACGAGCTCCGCGTCCAGCGCGGCGACGGCGGGTTTTTGAACGGCGAGGTGCGCGGTTGCCGGGTCCACCACGCGTGCGGCGAGCGCGCCCGGGGCTCCCAAGCCGAGCGCGAGCAGGCACGCGCAGAAGCGGACGGTCCTCCCCGCCATGAGGGGTATGGACCGGGGCGCGGCGGCCGGGGTTCCGGGACGGGCTAGGGCGTTACGCCGGATCCATCGCCGAGGCGGGCGCTGACGCGACCGCGGGCTGGCCGTTCAGGAGATCCTTCCACGTGAGCTCGTGGCCCTTGCGCTTGCCCTTCGGAACGAGCTTCAGGCCCTCGGGCGCGATCGTGAGCGTGTACAGCTCCTCGTTCACCGCGAGTTCGCGACGCAGGGGTTTTTCAAGCTTGGTTGCCATGTTTCCAGACCGCCTCAGTGATTGATGGGAGGGCTCGTTGCTGCCGGTATAGCACCGTTCCGCGCGAAGCGGCAAATCGCGGCACGTCGGAGAACGCCGCATTCCGGGGCCTTCCGAGGGCCTCCGGTACAATCGGACGATGCCTCTTTCCGTCGTGATCCTGGCCGCCGGCCAGGGCAAGCGCATGGGCAGCGACCTGCCCAAAGTGCTCCAGCCGCTCGCCGGCCGGCCGCTTCTCGCTCACGTCGTCGCGACCGCCCGCGCCGTTCGTCCCGACGCGATCCACGTCGTGCATGGCCACGGCGCGGAAGCGGTGCGCGCGGCCATCCCGGGCGCCGACATCCGATGGTCGCTGCAGTCGGAGCAGAAGGGCACGGGCCACGCGGTCGCGCAGGCGATGCCGGGCGTGCCGGACGGGCACGACGTGCTCGTGCTCTACGGCGACGTGCCGCTCATTCGCGCGGAAACGCTTGCGCACCTCACCGGGCGCGTGAAGCCGGCGTCGATCGCGATCCTCTCCGCGAAGCCGGCGGACCCGGCGGGCTACGGCCGCATCGTGCGCGATGCGGCGGGACGCGTCGTGCGCATCGTCGAGGAGCGGGACGCGAACCACAAGGAGCGCGCGATCGGCGAGATCAACACCGGCGTGTTCGCGGCGCCCGCCGTGCGGCTGCGCGCATGGCTCGGCGCGCTCAGGGCCGACAACGCGCAGGGGGAGTATTATCTGACCGACTGCATCGGCGCCGCCGTCCGCGACGGCTGCGCGGTCGAGGCGGTCGTCGCGGAATCCGCCGCGGAGGTCCTTGGAGTGAACGACAAGCGCGAGCTGGCCGGGGCGGAAACCGCGCATCGTGAGCGCCGCGCCGACGAGCTCATGCGCGCCGGCGTCACGCTCGTCGACCCGGCGCGGCTGGACGTGCGCGGCGAGGTCGCCTGCGGCCGCGACGTCGTCATCGACGTCAACGTGATCCTCGAGGGGAAGGTCAGGCTCGGCGACCGCGTGCGTATCGGCCCGAACAACTTCCTCCGCGACTGCGAGATTGGCGACGACACCGAGATCGTCGCCAACTGCTACCTCGACGGGCTCGTTGCCGGCGCGCGATGCTCGATCGGTCCGTTCACGCGAGTGCGCCGCGGGGCGAAGCTGGCGGACGAGGTGCACATCGGCAACTTCGTCGAGCTGAAGAACAGCGAGATCGGGGCCGGAAGCAAGGCGAACCACCTGAGCTACGTCGGCGACACGACGGTCGGCCGCAAGGTCAACGTCGGGGCCGGCACCGTCACCTGCAACTACGACGGCGCCAGCAAGCACCGCACGACGATCGGCGACGGCGCGTTCATCGGCTCCGGCACGATGCTCGTCGCGCCGGTCTCCGTCGGCGACGACGCCACGATCGGAGCGGGCTCGACGATCACGAAGCCGGCGCCGCCCGGGAAGCTCACGGTGGAGCGCAGCCGCCAGGTCACCGTCGACAACTGGAAGCGCCCCGAGAAGAAACCGAAGTAGGCGAGCGCGGCCATGAGTCCCGGTTTCACGGTGGAGCCGCGCGAAGGCTACCTCCACATGGAGCTTGCGCCGGGCTTCGAGCTGACGCCTCCTGCCGGGGCTGTCGGTGGCCCTCTGCTTCCGGGGCTATGCCGTCGACGAGCAGGCCCAGTTCTTCCTCGTCGCGGCGATGAACCGGGGCGTGCGCGTGGAATTCTTCGAGGACCGGGACGCGGCTCTCCGCTGGCTTGCGGCTGCCGGCTGAAAGGCTTGGTAGAATGACGCGACCGCAGTTCCCCGGGGGCCACCCCGGCGCGAGGTCATTAAGTCATGTGCGGCATTGTCGGAGCGGTCGCTGACCGGGACGTCGTCCCGATCCTGATCGAGGGCCTGAAGCGGCTCGAGTACCGCGGCTACGACTCGGCTGGCGTCGCCGTCCTGAACGGCGGCACCCAGGTCTCGCGGCTGCGCGCCGTCGGCAAGGTCTCGAAGCTCACCGAGGCGCTCGCCGCCCAGCCGACCGCGGGCCATCTCGGCATCGCGCACACGCGCTGGGCGACGCACGGCGTGCCGAATGAGCGCAACGCCCACCCGCACATCTCGCGCGATGGCGTCGCGATCGTGCACAACGGCATCATCGAGAACCACGAGGAGCTGCACGAGGAGCTCGAGAAGGCGGGCTACGAGTTCACCTCGGACACCGACACCGAGGTCATCGCGCACCGCATCCACTATCACCTCGGCGGCACGCACGACCTCTTCAAGGCCGTGCAGAAGACGGTTGCTGAGCTGAAGGGCGCATACGCGCTAGCGGTCATGTGGGGCCAGGATCCCGACTGCATCGCGCTGGCGCGCGCCGGCTGCCCGTTGCTCATCGGCCTCGGCGACAAGGAAAACTTCATCGCCTCGGACATCGCGGCGCTCCTTCCCGTGACGCGCACCTTCATCATCCTCGAGGAAGGCGACGTCGCCTGCATCCGCAGGAAGAGCGTCGAGATCGTCGACGCGGGCGGAAGGCCCGTCGAGCGCAAGCCCTATGTCTCGGAGCAGACCTCGGAGGCCGCCGAGAAGGGCAAGTTTGCGCACTTCATGCTGAAGGAGATCCACGAGCAGCCGCGCGCGGTCGCGCAGACGCTCCAGGAACGCGTCGCGGGCGGGCGCCTGCTCGCACAGGCCTTTGGACCCGCGGCGACGGAAGTGTTCAAGCGCACGACATCCGTGCACATCGTCGCCTGCGGCACGAGCTACCACGCGGGCATCGTCGCGCGCTATTTCATCGAGCAACTCTGCCGCGTCCCTTGCCGCGTCGAGATCGCGAGCGAGTTCCGCTACCGCGATCCGGTCGTGCCGGCGAACTCGCTGTTCGTCTCGGTCTCCCAATCCGGCGAGACGGCCGACACGCTCGCGGCGCTGCGCCTCGCGCGCAAGGCGGGCTTCCTCTCGACGCTCGCGATCTGCAACGTTCCCGAGAGCTCGCTCGTGCGCGAGTCCGAGCTCACGCTGCTGACGCGAGCGGGCCCGGAGATCGGCGTCGCCTCGACCAAGGCCTTCACCACCCAGCTCGCGGCGCTCGGCATGCTGGTCGTCGCGATCGGCAAGCATCATGGATTGTCCGAGGAGCGGGAGCGGACGCTGGTGCACCGCCTGCTGGAGCTGCCCGCGATGCTCGAGCAGACGCTTGCGCTCGATCCACAGGTCGCGGCGCTCGCGAAGAAGATCGAACCGAAGCACCACGCGCTCTTCCTCGGGCGCGGCGCCATGTTCCCGATCGCGATGGAGGGCGCGCTGAAGCTCAAGGAGATCTCCTACATCCATGCCGAGGCCTACGCCGCCGGCGAGCTGAAGCACGGCCCGCTCGCGCTCGTCGACGCCGACATGCCCGTGATCGCGGTCGCGCCGAACAACGACCTGCTCGAAAAGGTGAAGTCGAACCTGCAGGAAGTGCGGGCACGTGGCGGCGAGCTGTATGTGGTCGCCGATCCGGATTCGGGCATCAAGGAAAGCGACGGTGTGCATGTGATCACCATGCCGCGGCACTTGAGCCACTTCCAGGCGGCGGTGGTGTACACCATTCCGCTGCAGCTG
>DATJFN010000049.1:0-2383 GCA_035495635.1 Steroidobacteraceae bacterium
GCGAAGTTCGAGTCGAGCGCGATGGCCTGCGTCAGCATGCGGTCCGCCTCGGCCAGGTTACGACCACGCTTGCGGTATCCTTGCAGGCCTCGAAGGTACAGGTCGTAGGCCTCCAGGTTGCTGGTGCCATGCGACGCGTTCGGCGCCGCCGTGCCGCCCGCGAGGCGCACCTGGAGCGCGCCGACAATCGCGCGGGCGATGTCGTCCTGCACGGCGAAGACGTCTTTCACCTCGCGCTCGTAGGACTCCTTCCAGAGCACGTCACCGGTCGTGGCGCTCGTGAGCTCGGCGGAGACGCGCATGCGATCGCCGGCGCGGCGCACGGTGCCATCGAGCACCGCACCAACCTTGAGCGCGTCGCCGATCTCCTGCACGCTCGAGCCTCGCTGCTTGACGCGCGCGGCGGACGCGCGGCCGGCGAGTCGCAGTCCGGGGAGGCGCGACAACGCGGTGCTCAGCTCGTCGGCGATTCCTTCGGCGAAATAGGTGTTCGCCGTGTCGCCGCCGAGGGCGGTGAAGGGAAGGACGGCGAGGGACTTGTCGGCGGTTGAGACCGCGGCAGGCCGGGGGTCCGCGGAAGGCCGGACGTACCACAGGGCTCCGATGCCTAACGCCGCGGCCACGCCAGGCGCGACCAGCCAACGCCGCCAAGCGACGCCTCCCCCTCTGGCTAGGCTGCGAGTGGCGCCGGGCGAATCCGCAGCAGTCGCTACGTCGTGCGACGCGTAGTTCGGCGTGGTCACGGCGTCCAGCTCGCTCAGAATCTCCTCGGCCGATCCCGGACGTTGTCCTGGATCCTTGGCGAGGCAGCGCATCACGAGGCGTTCGAGTGTCCCGGGGACGTCGGGTCGCCGGCTGGAGAGTGGCGCCGGAATCTCCGTGAGCTGGGCGGCCACCATTGCGTGCACCGTCGATTTGTCGGCGAACGGATGCGCGCCCGCAAGCAGCTCCCACGCCACGAGCCCCCACGCGTAGAGGTCCGCGCGGTGGTCGGTGCCCGGGTCTCCGGCAGCCTGTTCGGGCGCCATGTAGGCCGGCGTCCCGAGCGAGCTGCCGACGCTCGTTAGGGTGCTGCTTGGTGCGGCGGTACCGTCCTGTGTCCGCGAAGTCGCGATCGCCTTGGCGATGCCGAAGTCCGTGACCACGGCCGCGCCGCCCGACAGCAGGATGTTCTCCGGCTTGATGTCCCGGTGGACGACGCCCTCACTGTGCGCGAAGGCGAGCGCGCGCGCGAGGTCGCGGAGGATGCCGATTGCCTCGGGAAGCGCGATTGGATCGCCTCGAACAAGGCGCGCCCGGAGCGATTCGCCGCGCACGAACGGCATCGTGTAGTACGGAACGCCGTCGGCGACGCCGGCCGCGAGCAGCGGGACGATGTTCGCCTGCTGGAGCCGCGCCGCGACCTTCACCTCTCGCGCGAAGCGCTCGCCGCTCAGCCCCTCGGCCAGCGCGTGCGCGACGACCTTGATGACGACGGGCCGCGCGAGTGCGGCCTCCTGGGCGAGGAAGACGCGCGACATCCCGCCGCCGCCGAGCTCGCGCTCGATGGTGTAGCGGTCGGCGAGTGCGGACGTGAGCGTGGTTCGCACGTCGCTCACCCGTCCACCGTCGCTCTAACAGGGTGGGCGCGGCCGTACTTCAAGGATGGAATAGACCTTCTCGGAAACGCGACGGCCTACAGCCGGCTGCCGCGTCGTATGTGTCGGTAGGGCTTCTGATTATCGGTCCGGGAGTATGCCGAAAACCGACGGGACCGGCAACCGTCTCGCCTCCCGTTCCAACCTTTTCGCTCGGGGCAAGTGTCTTAGGGGAGACACTTGGCCCCAGGCACCTGGAATGGCTCTGCTCAAAGGAACGCTCGACGTCCTCGTCCTCAAGGCGCTGTCCTGGGGACCAATGCACGGCTTCGAGATCACGAGCTGGATCGAGACCCGCTCCGGCGGACGCCTCGACATCACCGACGCCGCGCTGCTTCAGGCACTCCACCGCCTCGAGGAACGCAACCTCCTCACGGCCGAGTGGGGCGAGACGAAGAACGGGCGTCGTGCCCGCTACTACAGCCAGACCGCCGCCGGCCGCGCACACCTCCGCGCTGAGACCGCCGCGCTCGTCGACCACTTCGACGCGCTGACCACCGTCCTCGCCGCCAAGTCGGCGACGACCTGAAGCCTGACCCATGACCGACCATGGAATCCGCTCCGGAGTCCGGCGCCTCCTCCGCCTGCCGCTGAGTACCACCTCGCGGGCCGAGGCGGATGCCGACGAGGAGCTTCGCGTCTTCATCGCCGAGCGCGTCGACAGTCTCAAGGCACTGGGCTACACCGATGCCGATG
The DNA here is from genome assembly GCA_035495635.1 of Steroidobacteraceae bacterium. GTDB lineage: Bacteria > Pseudomonadota > Gammaproteobacteria > Steroidobacterales > Steroidobacteraceae > SCUD01. Next base: position 2,334 of record DATJFN010000049.1, read on the forward strand.
CGCGCGCCGAGGCGCTGCGCCGGCTCGGCGTGCCGCTCGAGGAAGCGGCG
>DATJFN010000050.1:0-10803 GCA_035495635.1 Steroidobacteraceae bacterium
AGGGTCGAGGTGGCGCTCCCAGTAGTCCCAGAGACGCCAGGCGTAGTCCTCGAGCACGGGCACCCGGATGTCCGTTCCCTCGAGCAGGCGCTGCGTGCGCGTCGCGTCGAAGCGCGTCTGCCAGTTGAAGAAGTGCAGCACGTCGCGCGGAATCCGGAGGTCCCGCAGGATCGTGTCGACCACCTGCCGCAGCGGCCGGTAGTTCGCGAGCGAGCCCGTGACGCCCGCCGGAATCAGGTCCACGAGCTTCGGGTCGAGGCGGAATGCCATCGTCGGCGCGTGTCCCGCGCGCGCGAACAGGTTCAGCACCTCGCCGACGCGGCGCTGCCGCGGGTCGGTCAGGTGGAAGCACTGGCCGTCCTGGCCCGGCAGGTGCGAGAGGTGATCCATTGCCGCGACGACGTAGTCCACCGGCACGAGGTTGATGTAGCCGCCCTCGAGCCCGACGAGCGGGAACCAGGGCGGCAGCGACTGCCGGAGCTTCTGGATCATCTTGAAGAGGTAATAGGGCCCGTCGACCTTGTCGATCTGACCGGTCTGCGAGTGGCCGACCACGATCCCAGGACGGTAGATCCGCCACGGCCGCCGGCAGCGGCCGCGCACCAGCGCCTCGGACTCGTGCTTGGTGCGGAAGTATGGGTGCTCGAGGCCGCTCGCCTCCTCGAACATGTTCTCGCGGAAGCTGCCGTGGTAGAGCCCGGCGGCGGCAATCGAGCTCGCGTGGTGGAAGCACCCCGCCTGCACCGTTTCCGCGAACTGCAACGCGTGGTCGGTGCCGACGATGTTCGCGAGGTCCTGCTCCTCGACGCTCGCCTGCAGGTCGTAGATCGCCGCGAGATGGAACAGGTGGTCGACCTTGCCGGCGAGCCGGCGGAGGTCCGCCTTCGACACGCCGAGATTGGGCTCCGCGAGGTTGCCCGCAATCGCGACGACGCGGCTCGCGCGCGCACCCCAGAACGCGCGCAGAGCCTCGAGCTTCGGCACCGACTCCGGCCGCACGAGCACGAAGACGCGCTCCCCGCGCGCGAGCAGGCGCTCGACGAGGTAGCGGCCGATGAATCCGGTCGCGCCCGTGACGAAATACGCCATCAGCGGCTCCCCGATCGTTTGTGGTTATCATTAACTCTAATCCGATGACCCCTGAAACGGAACGAATGTCCGCGGTCGACGCCGCGTGGCTGCGGATGGATCGGCCGACCAACCTGATGACGATCGTCGGGGTCGTCGTGTTCGATTCGCGCGTGGACTTCCGGCGCTTCCGCCGCACGATCGAGGAGCGATTTCTCGCGTTCCCGCGATTCCGCTGCCGCGCGCGCCAGGATGCCGTGACAGCGGACTGGGTGTCCGATCCGGACTTCGACCTCGACCGCCACGTCCTTCGCGCGCGGCTGCCGGAGTCCGGCGGCCAGGCCGGGCTCGAAGCTTTCGTCTCCGGCCTCGCAAGCGAGGAGCTCGACCGCGAGCGGCCGATGTGGCAGTTCCATTTCGTCGAGCGGTTCCAGGGCGGCAGCGCAGCCGTGCTCAGGATCCATCACTGCTATGCCGACGGCATCGCGATGATCCGCGTCTTCCTTTCGCTCACCGACACGGAGGCGGAGCCCGCGGAGCGCTGGTCGGGGCCAGCCGCGCCGGAAAAACCGTCGCGCGCCGACGGCGACGGCGACTGGTTCAGCCGGCTCGGAATTCCCGGCGCGGGTCTCCTGCGCCAGGCCTATGACGAGGGCACGGCCTTCCTCGAGCGGGCCGCGTCGATCGCGACGAATCCCGAGCAGGCGGGCGAGATTGCGCGCCATGCGCTCGGCATCGCGGGCGAGCTGACGCGCGTCGCGCTGCTTGCCGACGACCCGCCGACGCGATTCAAGGGGCCGCTCGGAACGCGCAAGCTCGCGGCTTGGGCGGATCCGCTGCCGCTCGCCGAGGTGAAGTGCCTCTCGCGCGCGCTCGGCTGCACCGTCAACGATGTCCTCCTGTCGACCGCCGCAGGCGCGCTCGGCGGCTACCTGCGCCGGCTGGGCGAAGACACCGATGGCCTGACGATCCGCGCGGCCGTGCCCGTCAACCTGCGCGATCCCGCCGCCGCCGCCACGCTCGGCAATTATTTCGGGCTCGTGTTCCTCGAGCTGCCGATCGGCATCCGCGACCCGCTAGAGCGGCTCTACGCGGTGCATGCCGCGATGACGCAATTGAAGGGCTCTTACCAGCCGGTGCTGACGCTCGGCCTCATGGCCGCACTCGGCCGCCTGCCCGCGGCCGCCCAGTCCGCCGCCGTGGACCTTCTCTCGACGAAGGCGTCCGCGGTCGCGACGAACGTGCCCGGACCGCAGGAGGCGCTCTACCTCGCCGGCGGCCGCATCGGCCGGCTCATCTTCTGGGTGCCGCAGTCCGGCGACATCGGTCTCGGGATCAGCATTCTTTCGTACGCGGGCCAGGTCCAATTCGGCCTGATCGCGGACGCGACGCGCGTACCGGATCCGGACGAAGTGACCGCCCGCTTCCGCGAGGAGTTCGAGAAAGCCGTGCTCGCGGTGCTGCTCGGGCCCTATCTCCGGAGCGGGCCCGCGGCGTAGTCACTCGAGCTCGGCTTTCGCCTGCTCGACGTCGAGCCGCTCCATCGCATCCGCGGGCTTGCAGGCGGCGGCCTTGCGGTAGAGCTCGACGGCCTGCTTCTTCTTGCGCTCCCCGTGCAGCAGCAGCAGGCCGTTCGCATATTCCATGTGCGCGATCGCCGACCCGGGGTTGAGCTTCAAGGCTTTCTCGAAATGCTCGACGGACTTGCCGGCGTCCGCGCCGTACGTGAGCCGGCCGGCGAGCGCGCCGACCTTGTCGATGATCTCGGCGTGATAGAGGCCGAGCGCGATGTGGGCGTCGGCGTGCTTCGCCTCGAGCGTGATCGCGCGGTCGAGCGCCTTCCTGACCTTGCTGCCGATGCCCTCGGCGAGCGCCTTCACGACGGATACGCTCTGCGCATAGCGGCCGAGCACGAACGCCTGCATGTACCAGGCATTGGCGTCGCCCGGCGATTCGCGCGTTGCGGCGTCCGCGCGCGCGCCGGCCTCGAGCAGCAGCCGGATCGCGGACTTGTCGTCGTCCACGAGGTAAGTCGCGGCGACCGCCGCCGACTTGTTCGCGACCGTGGCTCCCGGCGCCTTCAGCTTCGCACCGTCGGCGATGGCCTTCGAGAACTCGCCGCGGTGGAACGCGCGCCAGGCGGCCTGCAGCTTGGCATCGGCCGGATACGGCTCGCGGTCGCCCTGGTGCAATCGGTCCCAGGCTTTCCTGAGCGCTTCGCCTTCGTAGGCATACGGCGCGGCGTCGTAGGGAAACGCCGGAATCTTCGGCGCAGCCATCCTGTACTCCTCGGGCGGACGCGGTATTCTGCCGCATCGACGGCGGCCGAGTGCAGGCCCGGAGGCGAGCGATGGCGGTGAAGAAGAAGGGCAAGCTCGGCGGCGGCGAAACGAAGCCGGAGAAGGACCTCCTCTACTCCGCCCAGCAGATCTGGCAGGCCGGCCTCGGCGCGCTCGCGCGCGCGCAGGCGGGAGCGCCCAAGGTGTTCGAGGAGTTGATGCGCGAGGGCGGCAAGCTCCAGGGCGGCGCGCTCGACGCCGCGCAGAAGGCGGTGATGCAGGCGTTCCGTGGCGCGCAGCAGACCGTGAAGGGTCGCGTCGACACGGTGAAGGTGCAGGCCGGCGAGACCTGGGACAACCTCGAGAAGATCTTCCAGGTGCGCGTCCAGCGCGCGATGCAGCAGCTCAACATGCCCTCTGCGGACGAGATCCGGGCGCTGAGTCGCCGTGTCGACGAGCTCGGCGAGCGCGTTGACCGCCTCAGCCGAATGGATGGCGCGAAACGATCATCTCGTCCCGCTCGGCGCCGGTCGAAATCATCGTGACCGGCACGCCGCAGACGGACTCGAGCCGCTCGAGGTAGGCGCGCGCGGCTGCGGGCAGCTGCGCAAGTGACTTGAGGCCGGCAGTCCGCTCCTTCCATCCGGGCATCGACTCGTAGCGCGGCGCGCCGTCCGCGTCGTACTCGACGCAGAGCTTTACCGGGTCGATGCCGTCCAGCACGTCAAGCTTCGTGACGCAGAGGCCGGTGATGCCGTTGTTGACGATCGAGCGCGCGAGGGCCACCGCATCGAACCAGCCCGTGCGCCGCGGCCGCCCGGTGACCGCCCCGAACTCCTGGCCGACGCGCGAGAGGTGGCGCCCGACCTCGTCGTCGAGCTCCGTCGGGAACGGGCCGGCGCCGACGCGCGTCGTATAGGCCTTCACGATGCCCAGGACGTCGTCCATGTCGCGCGGGCCGAGGCCCGTGCCGACCGGGGCAAAGCCCGCGACCGTGTTCGAGGACGTCACGAACGGGAACGTGCCGTGGTCGATGTCGAGCATCGTCCCCTGCGCGCCCTCGAACAGCACGTTTTCGCCGCGTCGGCGGAGCGCCGAGAGCTCGAGCGTGACGTCGGCGACGAGCGGCCGAATGCGCTCGCCCTGCGCGAGGCAGGCGTCGAGCACCGCGCGGAAATCAGCCGGCGCCTCGCCGAGTTGCTTCTCGAGCAGGAAGTTGTGGTATTCGAGGAGCTCGCGCAGGCGCGATTCGAAATGCCGCATATCCGCGAGGTCGCCGACCCGCACCGCGCGCCGCGCGATCTTGTCCTCGTACGCGGGCCCAACGCCGCGGCCGGTCGTGCCGATCTTGCGGTCCCCGCTCGCGCGCTCACGCGCGCGGTCGATCTGGGCATGCGAAGGGAGCACCAGCGGGCAGAGCGGGCTCACGCCGATGCGCTCGAATGCGGGGATGCCGCGTCCGGCGAGCATGTCCGCCTCCGACAGGAGCGCGTCGAGCGAGACGACGACGCCGTTGCCGATGAGGCAGCGCACGCCCTCGCGCAGCACGCCCGACGGAATGAGCGACAGCACGGTCTTCTGGCCGCCGATCACGAGCGTGTGGCCGGCGTTGTGCCCGCCCTGGAAGCGGGCGACCGCAGCGACGCGCTCGGTCAGGAGGTCGACGACCTTGCCCTTGCCCTCATCGCCCCACTGGGCGCCGACCACGACGACGAAGCGTCCCATCCCCGCCTCAGGAACGTGCCAGCCAGAGCACCGCGACGCCGGCCACCATGCTGACGGCGCCCGCGACACGGAGCGCGCCGTCGTCCATCGCGGCGAGCCGCTCGAACGCGCGTCGGATGCCGCGCGGGCTCAGGAATGGGAGGATTCCTTCGATCACGAGCAGGAGGCCGAGCGCGGCCGCGAGGTCGGGCCATGCGATGTTCATGTGTGGAAATTCGCTCAGCGACCCGGCTGCTTCAGGTGCTTGAAGAACTCGCCCTTCGGCGCGATGACGAGCACGTCGCCCGGCTTGCCTATCGAGTTGCGGTACGCCTCGAGGCTGCGGTACAGCGAGTAGAACTCCGGGTAGCGCTGGTAGGCGCGCGAGTAGATCGCGGCCGCCTGCGCATCGCCCTCGCCGCGGATCACCTCGGCGTCGCGGTTGCCGCCGGCGAGGAGCTCCGTGCGCTCGCGCTCGGCCTCGGCGCGGATGCGCTGCGCCTGCTCGTCGCCCTCGGCGCGCAGCTGGGAGGCCTGGCGCGCGAAGTTCTGGCGCATGCGGTTGTAAACCGACTCCGACACTTCGTCGGGCAGGTCGATGCGCTTGACGCGCACGTCGACGAGCGTGAGCCCGAGCTGGCCGACCGACTGGCCTGCAAACTTCAGGATGTCGCCGATGAACTCCGCGCGCTCCGCGGCCACCACCTGCTGGATCGTCCTCTTGGCGATCACGCCCTTGAGTCCGTCCTTCACGATCTCGGCGAGGCGCCCAGCCGCCGCCTCCTCGTCGCCGTTGGTCGCAAGGTAGTAGCGTGCGACGTCCGCGACGCGCCACTTCACGTAGAAGTCGACGTTGAGGATCTTGCCTTCGCTCGTAAGGAAGGGCTCCGCCGGGTAGTTACGCGTCAGCACGCGACGGTCGAACTTCTGCACCGACTCGACCCAGGGAAGCATGAAGTGCAGGCCCGGCTCGAAGTCGGTGGCGACAATCTCGCGCAGCCGGAACTTGATCGCGAGCTCGGTCTCCTTGACCTGGAACATCGAGGCCGACAGCAGCCACAGCGCGACCAGCACCCCGACGATCGCCTGGAACGTGCCGCGGCCCATCAGCGCTCCTTCCGGGCGCGCGGGTCGTCCGCGCCGAGCTCGGTGCCGTCGTCGAGTCGGATCGTCGGCGGCGTGTCGACACCGCGCGCGCCGCCCTTTTGGTCGAGGAGCTTGTCGAGCGGCAGGTAGACCATGTTGCCGGTGCCCTCGGTGTCGACCAGCACCTTGGACGCCGAGCCGAGCACCTGCTCCATCGTCTCGAGGTAGAGGCGCTCGCGCGTGACGGCCGGCGCCTTCTGGTACTCGGCGGCCACCGCGAGGAAGCGCGAGGTCGCGCCTTCCGCGTCCGCGACGACGCGGCTCTTGTAGGCGCGCGCGCCCTCGACCACGCTGACCGCGGCGCCGCGCGCCTTCGGCACGATGTCGTTCGCATAGGTCTGCGCGGAGAGCGTCGCGCGCTCCTTGTCCTCGCGCGCCTTGATCGCATCCTTCTGCGCCGGCGCCACCTGCTCCGGCACGCTGACGTCCTGCAGGTTGACGCTGATCACCTCGATGCCCGTGTTGTAGGCTGCGATCGTCCGCTGCACCAGTTCCTTCGTCTTCGCGCCGATCTCCTGGCGGCCCGCCTCCAGCACGAAGTCGAGTCGGCTCTGGCCGATCACTTCGCGGATCGCGCTCTCGCTGACCTCGCCGAGCGTCTCCTCGGGATCGCGCACGTTGAACGCGAACTTGACCGGGTCGGCGCGCCGATACTGCACCGCGAGGTTGATGTCGACGAGCGCCTCGTCCTGCGTGAGCATGCGCGTGCGGTCGGTGAAGCTGCGGAACTCCGTGACGTTGATGACCGTGCGCTGGTCGATCGGCCATGGCAGCCGCATGTTGAAGCCGCCCGCCGTCGTCTTGGCGTACTTGCCGAAGCGCGTGATGACCGATCGCTCCGCCGCTTCGTTCAGGTAGAAGCTGCCGAACAGGACCCACAGCGCCGCCAGGCCGGCCAGGATCGAGCCGGCGCCCAGCGCGCGACTGGCGCCGCCCCCGCTGCCGCCCGACGGCGGTGCGCCGAACAGCCCGCGCAGGCGCTTCTGCAGGCGCCGCAGCAGCTCGTCCAGGTCCGGCGGGCCCTTGTCGGGCTTGCGCTGCCAGGGATTTTCGTTCTTGCCGGGATCGTTCCAGGCCATCGGAGGGGCTCGGCGGACTCTCGGGATATCAGGCCGCGGAGCTCGCGGCGTCGCGCGGGAATTCTACGAAGCCCGGCGCCGCCGGACAAGGCGAAACGGCCGCCGCGAAATCGACGCCTGCCTCGCGGCAGAGCGCCTCGAGCCGCTGGTGCGAAGACTCCACCACGAGGCGCGTGTCCCCGTCCGGCAGCGGCTCTTCCGAGCGCACGAGCCGCTCTTCGTAGAGCCGCGCGCGCAGGCGCCCCTGCGACGGAGGCAACACGATCGCGAGACGCATCGCGGCCTGCCCGAAAATCTCCTGGAGCGCGGCGCGCAGGATTTCGACGCCCGCGCCGGATGCCGCCGAGAGCCAGACGGCGGCCGGCTGGCCGGTGGCGCCCCGCACGAGCTCCGGCGAGCGGCCGAGCCGGTCGATCTTGTTGTAGACGCGCAGCTGCGGAATCGCGCCGGCGCCGATGCCCGCGACGAGCTCGTCCACCTGCGCGATGCGACGGTCGCGGTCGGGATCGGCGGCGTCGACGACGTGCAAGAGAAGATCCGCGTCGCGCGCCTCCATCAGCGTCGAGCGGAATGCGGCGACGAGCTCGTGCGGCAGGTCGCGCACGAAGCCGACCGTGTCGGCGACGACGAGGTCCGGCGTGTGCGGGATCCTGAGGCGGCGCACCGTCGGGTCGAGCGTCGCGAACAGCTGGTCCGCGACGTACGCGTCGGCGCCGGTGAGCGACCGAAAGAGGGTCGACTTGCCCGCGTTCGTGTATCCGATCAGCGCGACGCCGGGTACCGGCACGCGCTTTCGCACCTGCCTCCCGGTGTCGCGGCGCTGCGCGAGCTTCTCGAGCTTTGCGGTGAGCGTGCGGATACGCTTGCCTATCAGTCGGCGGTCCGTCTCGAGCTGCGTCTCACCGGGACCGCGCAGCCCTATTCCGCCCTTCTGGCGCTCGAGGTGGGTCCAGCCGCGCACCAGTCGCGTCGACAGGTGACGGAGTTGCGCAAGCTCAACCTCGAGCTGGCCTTCGGCGCTCCGCGCCCGCCTCGCGAAGATGTCGAGGATGAGGCCGGCGCGGTCGAGCACGCGCTGTCCGACCAGGCGCTCGAGGTTCCGCTCCTGCGACGGCGACAGTTCGTGGTCGACGAGGACGAGGTCGGCGGATGAATCGCGCGCGCGGTCGCGGATCTCCTCCGCCTTGCCGCTGCCGATGAAGTACCGCGGCTCCGGCGTCTTGCGATTGCCGGTGACGGTCGCGACCGGAATGGCGCCGGCGGAGCGCGCCAGGGCGTCGAATTCGGCGAGTTCGTCGGCGTCCGGGGGATGGCCGAGGCCGATGCGGACGAGGATCGCGCGTTCGCCGCGCTCAGGACGCTCGAACAAGGGATCCTGCCGGCTCTCCGGTCAAGCGGTCTCCGAGACCGGCGCCTCTTCCTCGACGGAATCGCCGGTCGGCAGGCGCACGTTGCGCGCCGGCACGACCGTCGAGATGGCGTGCTTGTAGACCATCTGGCTGACCGAATTCTTGAGCAGCACCACGAACTGGTCGAACGAATCCACCTGTCCCTGGAGCTTGATGCCATTGACCAGATAGATGGAAACCGGCACGCGTTCCTTGCGCAGCGCATTCAGGAAGGGATCCTGCAATGATTGACCTCTGGCCATGGTATCTCCTTGTTTTTTCTAGCACTTTCATGCCGCTCTAGGATTGTCCGGCGGCTCAAAATCGGACGGTTCCGGGCCTTGTCAGGACGCAAGTGGCGTCGCCCGCATGGATCGAGTCTAGCACCTCCGTGCCGCGATTCGTCGCTCGTCGATCCATTCGGCAACGCGCGCGCCGATCCGTTCCGAAACGCCCGACTCCGCGGCATCAAACCAGGCGGCGCCAGGCTCGGCCCGCAGCCACGTGAGCTGGCGGCGCGCGAGCTGGCGCGTCGCGGCAATGGCCTGGGTCGACGCCTCCTCCAGCGTCGATGCGCCCGCGAGATGCTGCCAGAGCTGGCGGTACCCGATGAGCCGGATCGACGGCAACCCTGCGTGCAGGTCGCCGCGCGCGCGCAACTGCCGCACCTCCTCGACGAATCCCCGGCGCACCATGTCGTCGAACCGCGCCGCGACGCGATCGAAGAGCACGGCGCGGTCGGCGGGCGCGAGCACGAGCGCCAGGTCGTCCTGCCGCGTTGCGCCTCGCAGGTCTTCCGCCAGCTGGACGGACAGCGGCCGTCCGGTCGCCTCGATCACTTCGAGCGCGCGCTGGATGCGCTGGCGGTCGTTCGGCCGGATGCGAGCCGCGGACGGCGGGTCGAGCCGCGCGAGCTCCGCGTGCAGCGCAGGCCAGCCCTGCTCCGCCGCGCGCGCATCGAGCCGACCGCGGATTTTCGCGTCCGCGGCCGGCAGGCGCGCGAGGCCCGACTGCAGCGCACGGAAGTAAAGCATCGTGCCCCCGGCCAAGAGCGGCACGTGGCCGCGCGCCGCGATTGCGTCCATCGCCGCGCCGGCATCCGCGAGGAAGCGCGCGGCCGAATAGCTCTCGGCGGGATCGATGAGGTCGATGAGGTGATGCGGTGCGCGCGCGAGCAGCTCGGGCGCCGGCTTCGCGGTGCCGATGTCCATGCCGCGGTAAACCATCGCCGCGTCGACGCTCACGATCTCGAACGGAAAGCGCTGGACGAGCGCGGCCGCGAGGTCGGTCTTGCCCGAGCCGGTCGGGCCCATCAGGAGAACGGCGCCGGTCAGCATGGTCAACGACCGCGCAGGAAGATGCGGTCGAGCTCGACGAGCGAGAGCCGCGTCCAGGTGGGACGGCCGTGGCTGCATTGCCCCGAGCGCTCGGTACGTTCCATGTCGCGCAGCAGCGCGTTCATCTCCGGGATCGTGAGCTGGCGGTGGGCGCGCACGGCGCTGCGGCAGGCGATGTTCGCGAGGAGCTCGTTCTGGCCGCCATCGATGCGGTGCGCGGTCCCGCCGGCGCCGAGGTCGGCGAGCGCGTCGGCGAGAAGCGCCGCGACGTCGGAGCCCGCGAGCGCGACCGGCACGGCCCGCACGGCGAGCGTCGCGGGCCCCGCGCGGTCCACCGTGAAGCCAGCGGCATCGAGCTCGTCGGCATGTTGTTCCGCGAGGAGCGCCTCCGCCTCCGTCACTTCGAGTAGCGCCGGCACCAGGAGCGCCTGCCGCGGCCCGCTCCCGGAATCCAGCGCGGCCTTCAGCCGCTCGTAGAGGATGCGCTCGTGTGCGGCGTGCATGTCGACGAGGACCATGCCTTCCGCCGACTGCGCGACGACATAGATGCCATGGAGCTGCGCGATCGCGTGGCCGAGCGGATGCTCGCCGTCCGGGGCAGCGGGCTCAGGCGGGGCCTGCGACGTGGCGGCGCACGAGTACATCGCCATCGGCTCACCGAGCGCGAGCGCGGCCATCGCCGGCAAGGGCTCGCCGCCGAGGCGTGCGGCGCCCGCGACCGGCGCCTGCGAAGCGGCGCCCTGCCCCGCCTCTGCGAGCGCACGCTCCACCGTCCGGAACAGGAAATCGTGCACGCCGCGCC
>DATJFN010000051.1:0-11839 GCA_035495635.1 Steroidobacteraceae bacterium
CACCCAGCGCCCACCGGTCATCGTGCGCTCGACCGGGATGGTGACGAGCGACGTCGGGTCTTCGGTGAGGGGATTGCGGCCGAGCGCCACGAGGTCCGCGAGCTTGCCCGGCTCGAGCGACCCCTTCAGGTGCTCTTCGTATGACGCGTAGGCGCCGTTCATCGTGCAGACGCGGAGCGCCTCCTCGACGGTGATCCGTTGCTTCGGTCCCCAGACATGGCCGTCGATCGCGGTGCGCGTGACCATGGACTGCAGCGCCATCATCGGCTCGAACGGCCCCGGCGGATAGTCGGAGCCCATGGTCGGGCGGATGCCGGCGTCGATGAAGCTCCGCAGCGCGAACATGTGGTTCAGTCGCTCCTCGCCGTACTCCGGCATCTTTTCGCCGTGGAAATACACGTAGCTCGCGAACGGCGTCGGGATCGCGCCGAGCGCCTTCATGCGTGCGACGAGCTCGTCGGTCACGACGGTGCAGTGCTCGATGCGGTAGCGCGGGTCGCGCCGCGGCATCTCGCGCTGGAGCCGCTCGTACAGGTCGCACACCATGCCGATGCCGACGTCGCCGTTCGCATGCGTGCCCAGCTGCCAGCCGGCCTCGTGCGCCTTGCGCGCGTAGCCGTAGAGCTCGTCCGCGTCCGCGACGATGATCCCGAAGTCGTTCGGCCGGCCGACGTAGGGCTGCGACAGCCGCGCCGTGCGCTCCGAGATCGAGCCGTCGCACACCTGCTTCATGCCGCCGACGCGCACCCAGTCATCGCCGAAGCCGGTGCGGACGCCGGAGGCGATCATCTTGTCGATGTGCGGATAGCCGATCATGCAGTAGATGCGCGCGGAGAGATCGCCGGCCTCGCGCGCATCCTGGTAGGCGCGCAGGTCGTCAGGCGTCCCGAACGCGTCGGTCGACGAGGTGACGCCGGCTTTCGCGAACCTCTGCGTGATGAGCTTGACGGCGGCGCGGTCCTCGTCCCGTGTCGTCGATCCGAACGCGGGAATCGAGTCCTCTAACGCACCCGCGGCGCGCTCCAACAGGCGTCCCGTGAGCCGGCCCGTCGCCGGGTCGCGCCCGACCTTTCCTCCCTTCGGGTCCGGCGACGCCTCGGTGAGGCCGGCCTTTGCCAGCGCGAGCGAATTCACGTAGCCGGTATGGCCGCCGCGGTGCTGGATGTAGACGGGATGGTCGGGCGCCGCTGCGTCGAGATCCTCACGCGTGAGAAAGCGCCGCTCCGCGGTCTTCGTGTCGTCGTACTTGAATCCGACGACCCATTCGCCGGGCGCCGTCTTCGCCGCGCGCTCGCGCACCGCGTCCTGGATCGCCCGGATGGAGCGCAGGTCGCAGTCGATCATGCGCAGGTGCATGCGGCCGGAAGTGGCCGGGTGGCAGTGCCCGTCGATGAAGCCCGGCGTGACCGTCTTTCCGCCGAGATCGATGACTTTCGTGCCGCTGCCGGCGAGCGGGCCGACCTCGGCGTTGGAGCCGACCGCTAGGATGTGCTCGCCCGCAATCGCGACGGCCTCGGCGCGCGGCTGTCGCGGGTCCATCGTGATGACGAGCCCGTTCTTGAGCACGAGGTCCGGCCGTTCCTGGGTCAGCGCAGCGAACGCGCGGCCGTCGACGAATGGAACGGCGGCCAGCGCTGCCGCGCGCCTCAGCAATTCGCGCCGATTGATCATCACCCACGCCCCCTCGTTCCCGTCCGGTCGCTAGCCTACGATAATGCCTGCATGCGCGGCAGGCTCTACCGGTACGCCGCCTTCACCACGACTCCGCAAGGCGGCAACCGGGCGGGCGTCTGGATCGGCGACGCCTTCCCGCCCGACGATGAGATGCAGCGGATCGCCGCGGAAGTCGGCTATCCGATGACCGCCTTCCTGGCTCCGGCGCGCGGCTTCGACCGAACGGTGCGTTACTTCAGCGTCGAGCGCGAGGTCGATCTCTGCGGTCACGCGACGATCGCCTCCGGCATCCATTTCGGCCAGGCAGAAGGCGAGGGCGAATACCGGCTGGCGACGAAGGTCGGTGTCCTGCCGGTTTCGGTCCGCCGTTGCAGCGGGCGCTGGGAAGCCGCATTCGTCTCGGCGAAGCCTCGTCACGAGCCGGCGTCGTCCGCATTGCTGGGCGCGACGCTCGCGGCGCTTCGCTGGCGCGAAAGGGACGTCGATCCCCTCGTACCGCCCGCACGGATCTACGCCGGCAATTGGCACCTGTTAATCGCGGTGAGCACGGCCGCGCGCCTCGCCGCGCTCGACTACGACTACGAGCGGCTGAAGTCCGTGATGCTGGCGGACGGGCTCGCGACTCTGCAGCTCGTGTGGCGTGAGCGTCCGGGCCTCTTTCACGCCCGCAATCCTTTTCCGGTTGGCGGCATCGTCGAGGATCCCGCGACCGGCTCCGGCGCCGCTGCGCTCGGCGGCTACCTGCGCGACGCGGGTTTACTGCACGCCCCGGCCGATATCGAGATTCGCCAGGGCGAGACCATGGGCCGGCCGAGTCGGATCTCCGTCCGCATTCCCGCCAGCGGCGGCATCATCGTCAGCGGGAATGCCGTGCCACTGGAGGATCCCGCGTAAACACAACGGATGGCAGGTGTATGACTGCCTGCCGTGCACGACATGTCGGCGTTTGTCCGACAAGCCAATTATGGGACGCGTGCTACCGTCGATTGGCCTTTGAGGCCGAATGAAGCGAGGTCGCGATGCCGAAGAACAAGAAGCGACCCGTCGATCGGAGCTTCGCCGCCACCGGCGTTGCGGGATTGGACACGATCCTGAACGGCGGCCTCGCCCGGGGACGCACGTTCCTCCTGGAAGGCAGTCCCGGTACGGGCAAGACGACGATCGCGCTTCAGTACCTGATGGCAGGCGCGGCCCTTGGCGAACTGGGGCTGTGCGTCACCATGTCCGAGACCGCGGATGAGCTGAAAGCCGGGGCGGCGTCTCATGGCTGGAGCCTGGAAGGCATCCGGGTGTTCGAGCTGGCACCCCCGGAGAATCTCCTCACGGAAGAGCAGCAGCAAAGCCTGCTGTACTCCTCCGACCTGGAGCTCGGCGAAACCACGCAGAGGATCTTCGGGGCGTTCGAAGCCTTGAAGCCCGTGCGCGTGGTGCTCGACAGCCTGTCGGAGATCCGGCTGCTCGCGCAGGGCTCGCTGCGCTACCGCCGCCAGATCCTCGCGCTGAAGCATTTCTTCGCCACCCGTGAGACGACCGTGCTGATGCTCGATGATCTGACGACCGACGAGAGAGACAAGACGGTCCACAGCGTCGCGCACGGCGTGATTCGCCTCGAAGAACTCGCCCCCGAGTTCGGCTCGGATCGACGGCGGCTTCGCGTCCTCAAGTATCGGGGGAATGCCTTCCGTGGCGGATTCCATGACTTCCTGATCGAGACGGGCGGTGTCCGCGTATTTCCGCGCCTCGTCGCCTCGGAGCATCACCACAATTTCGCGCGGTCGACGCTCAACACCGGTCACAAACCCTTCGACAAGCTGCTGGGTGGCGGAGTCGAGCGCGGGTCCAGCGTTCTGGTGCTCGGGCCCGCAGGCGCGGGCAAGTCGATCATCGCGCTCACTTTCCTGGCGAGCGCCGTCCGTCGCGGCGAGCGGGTTGCAATGTTCGTCTTCGACGAGGAGCTGGGACTCCTGTTGGATCGCGCGAAAGGACTCGGCTTCGGGCTCGAGGCCATGCGGCGCAAGGGGCAGTTGCGCATCATGCAGATCGATGCGGCCGAGCTGACGCCGGGTGAATTCTCGATGCGCGTGCGGGAGAGCATCGAGGCCTTCGGCGCCAAGACCGTCATCATCGACAGCATCAACGGGTACCAGGCGGCCATGCCGGAGGAGCACGCACTGGTCCTGCACATGCACGAGCTGCTCCAGTTCTGCAATCGCAGCGGCGTGACGACATTCGTCACGGTGGCACAGCACGGGCTGGTCGGTGGCGACATGAAGGCGCCGATCGACCTCACCTACCTGGCGGACACCGTCATCCTGCTTCGCTACTTCGAAATGTCGGGCGAGGTACGGCGCGCTGTCTCCGTCGTGAAGAAGCGCACCAGCGCGCACGAGAACACCATTCGCGAATACCGCTTGACGAACCACGGCATCGTCGTCGGTCCGCCGCTGACCAACCTGCACGGCGTGCTGCGCGGCGTCCCCACGATGGTCGGCGGAAATTCGCCCGGCGAGGACGGGCGGCGTTGATTCCGCACCTTTCCGAGCGCGGCCTCATCGTTGCGCCGCTGGGCAGGGACTCGGAAGTCGCGTCCCGGGTGCTCTCGGAGAACGGCGTGCGAAGCAAGATCTGCCTCGGACTGGCCGGGCTGCTGGAAGAGCTCCAGAAAGGCGCGGGATTCGCACTGGTGACAGAGGAAGCGCTGCGCACGGCGGATTTGCACCCGCTCGCGCGATGGATCGGTGAACAGCCGGAGTGGTCCGACTTCCCCTTCGTGCTGCTGACGCAGCGCGGCGGCGGCATCGAGCGCAATCCCGCGGCGCTCCGGTTCCTGGAGACTCTCGGTAACGTCTCGTTCCTGGAGCGGCCTTTCCACCCGACGTCCCTCGTGAGCCTCGTGCGGGCGGCCTTGCGCGGCCGGAGGCGGCAATATGAAGCCCGCAGCCGGCTCGAAGCGCTGGCCGACCTCAACGCCACGCTCGAGGCGCGTGTGGATGCCGCAATCGCGGCACGCTTCAAGGACCAGCAGCGGCTGGCGCAGGCCGAAAGCGCCCTGCGGCAGGCCCAGAAACTGGAAGCCGTCGGGCAGCTGACGGGCGGCGTCGCCCACGATTTCAACAATCTCCTCATGGCGATGTCGAGCGGGATGTACCTGATCGACCAGCCGCTGGATGCCGAGCAGAGGCGCAAGGTGGTTAACGGCATGCGCCAGGCCGTCGATCGCGGGACTTCGCTGACGCGCCAGCTCCTGGCCTTTTCGCGGCGGAGGCCGCTCGCCCCGAAGACCGTGGACCTGCGGGCGCAGCTACTCGGCATGGATGAAATGCTGCATCGCTCGCTGCGCGGCGACATCGACGTGAAGATGAGCTTCGACGACGGCCTGTGGGCGGTGGACCTGGATCCCAACGAGCTCGAGCTCGCGATCCTCAACATCTGTGTCAATTCGCGCGACGCGATGCCCGACGGCGGCACCATCGAGATTTCGGTCCGAAACGGCGCTGGTACACTCGCCTCTGATTCGGCCGACACGGTCACGATCACGATCACCGATTCCGGGGCGGGCATGTCGGGGGAGACCCAGTCGCGCGCTTTCGAGCCGTTCTTCACGACGAAGGAGATCGGGCGTGGTTCCGGCCTCGGGCTAGCGCAAGTCTACGGATTCGTCGGTCAGTCGAACGGGCGCGCATCGATCGCCAGCGAGCGCGGAAAAGGGACGACCGTGACCCTGGTCTTTCCGCGATCCGACTATCCGCTCACGCCCGTCGAAGCCCAGCGAGCCGCGCCGACGGCGCCCATGAACGGCCGCGCCGAAAGACGTTTCCGGTCGCGCGGCCAGGTTCTATTGGTCGAGGACGACCTGACGGTCGCCGCGCTCACGAAACAGATGCTCGAGGGCGTCGGCTTGACCGTCGTTCACGTGAAATCGGCGCGAGAGGCGCTCCTGGAATTGGCCGGGAATCGCGGCATCGACGTCGTGTTCTCGGACGTCATGATGCCGGGGGGGATGAGCGGCGTGGAGCTCGCGCGTGAAGTCCGCGCGCGCTGGCCCGGATTGCCGGTGATGCTGACGACCGGCTACATCGAGGCGGCGCGGTCCGCCGTCGCCGAAGGCCTGGAGGTGCTGGTCAAGCCCTATGCGCTCGAGACGCTCGTCATCGCCCTGGATACTCATCTACCGGAGGACGGCGCCGCGGGCTCCGCGGCGTCGCAGCGAGCACCGTCAGCAAGAGTTCGGGCTCCACGGGCTTGACGAGGTGCATGTCGAATCCGGACCGCTGCGACATGGCGCGATCCTCATCGAGGCCGCGGCCCGTGAGCGCGACGACGATCATGCTCTTGCCCCAGGCGCTCCGGCGAATGCGGCGGCAGGCTTCAAAGCCGTCGATCTTCGGAAGCCCGATGTCCAGCAGGACGATCTCAGGCAGCAGCTCTTCTGCGAGCCGCACGGCTTCGATGCCGTCGTACGCGACATCTGTCGCTCCGCCGTTCATGTCGAGGAGGATCTTCAGCATTTCGACGGAGTCGCGGTCATCGTCGACGACCAATACCCTGACCGGTCCGGCTGTGCGCTCGTTGCGTGAGGAACGTGTGGACGGACTGGTCTGCGGCATGGGACTACAATAACTCGACTCCCACATCGCCATGAAGCCTTCGATCCTGATCACCGGCGCGAATCGCGGCCTTGGCCTCGAGTTCGCGCGCCAGTACGCCGCCGACGGGTGGCAGGTGTACGCGGGCTGCCGCGCGCCAGGCGACGCGAAGGACCTCCGGAAAATCGCCGGCAGCAATGGAGGGCGCGTGCACCTACTGGCGCTCGACGTCTCGGACACGACGAGTGTCCGGAGCGCGGCGGACGCGCTCGGCGGCGAGGCGATCGATGTCCTCGTCAACAACGCCGGCGTCGGCGGCCCGCGCAATGAGCGGCTCGGCCGCCTCGACTACGCGGCCTGGGAACGGGTGCTCGACGTCAACACGCTCGGCCCGATGCGCGTGATCGAGGCTCTAGCCGACAACGTCGCGAAAAGCCGCGAGAGGAAGATCGTCACCATCACGAGTGGCATGGGCTCGATCGCCGACAACACGTCGGGCGGGTCCTATGCCTACCGCACGTCGAAGGCGGCGGTGAACATGGCGGTGAAGAGCCTCTCGCTCGACCTCGCGCCGCGCGGGATCGTCTGCATCGTCATGAACCCCGGCTGGGTGCGCACGGACATGGGCGGCCCGCGCGGGACGCTCGCTCCCGCCGACAGCATCAAGGCCATGCGCGAGGTGATTGCGGGCCTGAAGCCCGGCGATACCGGAAAGTTCTTCAACTACAACGGCAAGACCTATCCCTGGTAACCGCTACCAGGTGAACCGCTTGCCGGCTGCGCACTTGTCGATCACGGCCCCGAGGCGCTTCGCGCGCGTCTCGGGCCTTTTCGCGCTGATGATCCACCAGGAAATCAGGCGGACGTAGCCGGGCGGCAGCGTCTGGAAGTATTTCCAGGCCTTTGGGTTTGCACGGATCGCCTTCGTGTCCTTCGGCGGGAGCTTCACCGCCTTCGTCTGCTCGTAGGAGCCGCGGGGCGGCTGCGCCTTGTCGCGCGCCGCGAAGGCGGCAAGGCCCGCGGGCCGCATGCGGCCCTTCGCCCTGAGGAACTTCACGCGCGCGATGTTGATGTTGCTCCAGCTGGAGCGCGCCTTTCGCGGCGTGAAGCGGATCTGGTAGCGCTCCCCGTCGATGCGCCTGCGCACGCCGTCGATCCATCCGACGCAGAGCGCCTCATCCACCGACTCGGGCCAGGTGAGGCTCGAGACGCCGGTGCTGCGCTTCATGTAGCCGACGACGAGCTCAGCCTCGCTCCCCGCGTGCCGCGCGAACCAGCGCCGGAGCGCCGCGGGGCTCCCGAAGAAGACTGGACCCTTCGGCATGGCGCGCGGAGCGGCTAGCCCTGGAACGGGGTCGCGAGCGCCTCGCCGCAGCCACGGAACGTGTGGCCGTTCAGCGTCACCGTGACGGTTGCGGGGAAAGCGCGGCCGCTCATCGAATCGCTGCAGGCGACCGGGACGATTTCGACACGCAGGTCATCCGATCCCGCCGCAGCGCGGAAGGTCCGCGTGCCCGTGCGCGCGTCGAGGTCGCCGCGACCGGCCGGCGTCACGGCGGTCCCCTTGCCGTAGTCGTAGGTGAAGCGCATCTCGTCGCCCTGGCGGATCTCGAGCTGCCAGCCGGGCTCCTGGCCGACGCCGCGCCAGTCGTGGTCGCGCTCGAGCGCGAAGAAGACGCCATCCCAGGGCGCAAGCGCATGGTCACGGTCGAGCTGCAGCAGCGTCGACCCGAGCGAGGACCAGCGCGAGCCGCCGCAGCTCACGTCCATCACGCGAAGCTGGTTGCGCGACGCGAGCGGCGGGACGCTCGACTGCGAAAGCCTGAACTCGTCCGCGAGGTAGCCCTCGGTCGCGACCTGGCGCGTCGCATAGCGCGGCTCGCGGCAGGCGCTTCCGGAGGATACCGCCGAACGGTCCGTGAGCCGAACCGACTCGCCCACGCGGGCGCGCGCCTGGTCCTCCGTCATCGCCGAGACTCCCGGTATGTGGTACCCGACGATGGTCCAGACACCGTTGAGCGACGACAGGGTGCTCGACGCCGCGCGCTCGATCTGTGCACCCGGCTTCGGCGAGGTCGCTGCCATGGCAGCGAAGCGGAGCGGCGCGGGCTGGTTTGCGGAGAAGATCCGCAGCGAGTCGCCGTCCACTTCGTAGCGCTCGGCGTCGCGGAGCGCCGCGAAGTAGGTTTCTTCCTGCCGCATGACCGCTTCGGGGCAGGCCTTTCGCGTCGCCGCGAGGCCGCCGAACTGGATCGTGCCGCTCTCGAGCGTGACGACGCCGTTGAAGCCATTGCAGGAACCGCTGCCGCTCGCGCGGCCTTCACTCGAGAACTCGAGCGTCGCCGGCGCGCCGCCCAGGACTTTGGCGCCCGCGAGGTCCTCGAGCCGCCAGGCCGTGCCCCATAGCGGCGGCGCCGCCGGCGCCGCGGCGACCTGCATGGCCCGCGCCGCCTGCTTCGCGCTCACGGCTGCCGCGGGCGACGCCTGCTCCGCAGGCGCGAATGCGATCTCGACCGGCTCCCCCGGGCTCTGCATGCGGATCCGGAACGACCGATCGGTGAGCTCCAGGATGTCCGTCAGGTAATTGCGTCCTTCCTCGGTGACGATGAGGTGGCCGTCCTCGTAGTGCCAGGCGCCGAGCGCGGGCTTCTCGTTCACCGACGTCATGACGAGCGTGCCATCCGAGAGGAAGACTCGCAGCGATCCGGGTGCGACGGCCGTTGAATCCGTGACGGCCCAGACCCTGTTGATGAACGAAGGCTCGGCCTTTGCCGCTTGGTGGGCGATCGACGTGGCGGCGGCCGGGTCCGGCTTGGGCGGCTCGGCCTTCTTCTCGCAGGCGGCGATCGCGAAAAGGGAGACGAGGCCGATGGCAAGGAGTCGAGCGTCCATGTCGTCCCTCCGTTGCTGGTCTTTCAGTGCGCCGTGCAGCATCTTGATCGCATCGGCATGCTCGCGCCGGGGCGAGTTGACTTAAGTCTCGAACGGCTCGTTGAAGTCGCGGACGCGCCGGTCGCTCTCGTCGTATTCGGCCTGCATGACGAGGCTGCGCATGTCGTCGAGCGCGAGCCGGCAGGCATCCTCCAGCTTCCTGCGGTCGCCCCCCGCGAGAAAGACGATGCAGCGGAGCGTGCGTGCGTCGGGCGCTTCCTTGTACCGGTCCGCGTACTGGCCGACGAAGCCCGCGAGGCGCATGGCGACGCCCGGCGCCTCGGCGATGCCGAAGTCGGCCCCGATCATCATCTCGATGTCCTCGGGAAGGTCCCCCGTGCCGGTGACTTTCACGTTGGGCGAGGCGTCGACGGGGCGGCCGCGGCGCCAGTTGGCGAGGCGCCGGTCGAGGACCGGCCTCAGCTTCTCGAAGTTCGTCCAGGTGTCGGAGACGTGGTACTCGGAGGCGAGGCCCTTCACCAGGTACTCGCGGTAGTCGCCGAGGTAGTTGCCGCGGTCGAGCTCGAAATAGGCCTGCGCGAACGCGTTGCCCTCGGCGTTCAGGTCCTCGTCCAGGAACTTTCCGGAGCAGACGAGCAGGAAGAACTGCCCGGGCGTGATCCTCCGTTGCCGGAGGCGCTCGAGCTCGTCGGACTGCTCCAGGACATGCAGCTCGCTGCCGAGGCCGGCGAGCAGTGCCCAGGCGACGAACATGCCCGTATGTGTCCCCGCAGCCTCGGGCGCGAGGTCGTTGGGGAAGCTCTCGCCGGCGTGCCAGGAGGCGTCGTCGTACTTCATTCGGCCTTGCAGTCGCCGACGCGGCGCGCGTCGAGCTGTTCGCGCGAAGTCCGGGTACCTTGTCTCGTCTCCACGTCCACCTTGTAGGCGGACTCGTTCGTGACGGTGATGACGCTCCTCGATTCGACCGGCACGCCCTGTATCGTGCACTTGAAGCTGAAGCTGTAGATGTTGCCGCTCCGCGAGACGTGCGATGCCTGGCAGCCCGACGTCGCCATGGTTTCCGTCTTGTGGTTCATGTCGTCGGTCGGGCTCGTGCACTTCTGGTTCGTAAGCGTCGCGGGCTTGCCGTCGCCGGAATCCACCGAGCGCTTGAACTCCCAGAGCCCGGGGCGGAAATCGGGCAGCTGCTCGGCGGCGAGCGCGGGCAGGGCGATGACGGCGAAGAGGAAAGCGGCGGCAATGCGCATAAAAGCCACTCCTTTGCCCTACGGCAATCGATCGTATGCCCGCCTGGCCAGTCGGTCGAGAAGGGACGTGTCGGTCGAGGCCGCGAGCGTCAGGTCGAGCTGGGCCGTCCATTCGCCCTTGCCGAAGAGGATCACCGTCGCCATCGGCGTCGTGAAGCGAAAAGCGCCGGCACCGGGCCCTTCGACCGGCGTCGCGCGGTCACCGGCCATCTTGCGGCGCATCGCGAGGATCGCGTCGGCCCCGTCCTCGCTGTAATAGAGCGTAATCGTCGTGAACGCGTTCGTGGCGCCCATGTACCCACAGACCTCGTCGCCGGACACGGATTCCACGAACTTCCATCCCGCGCCGAGCACTCGCCGGACGTCCGACTCGGTGAGCACCTTGCAGGGACTCACGTCGGCGGCAACGGCATGGCCTCCGGCTGCGAGCGCGGCCGCTGCCGTGAGGGAAACCAGGAATGGGCGCGGCGCGGCCACGCGACGTCAGGGCTCGGGACTGTCGGTGTCCCGGGCGCCCTTCTTCATGAGCTCGCGCGCCTTGGCGGCGAGCCGCTCGTATTTCCTGCGGAAGGCTTCCAGCTCCGCTTCCTCGAGCTCCTCGAGATCCATCAGCGCGTTGTGGCCCTCGGTGACGCGGATCAGCTCGTCGAGCTTGACCTGGATCGCGGCGGTGTCGCGGTTCTGCGTGTTCTGGATCAGGAACACCATCAGGAACGTGATGATCGTCGTGCCGGTGTTGATGATGAGCTGCCAGGTGTCGCTGTAGTCGAACATCGGGCCAGTGGCGAGCCAGACGACGATGACGGCCACCGCGAGGCAGAAGGTCATCGGCCGGCCGGACAGCTGCGCGGTCTTCTTGGCGAAGCGCGTGAACCAGGATGAGTTCTTCATGCGCGGGACTCCTCCTCGTAAGCCTTGAGAACGGCGGCCGCCGCACGGTCGATGTCGGCGGCGGTGGTCGCCCGGTCGGACACGGAGAAGCGCATGACCGTTCGCCCTCGCCACTGCGAGCTCTGGACCCAGCATTCGCCGCTCTCGCGCACGCGCGTCGCGACGCGCGTGGTCGTCGCATCAGCGGCCGTCACGTCGCCGGCCTTACCGGCCGCGGCGAAGCGGAAGATGGCCTGGTTGAAGACGACGTCGTTGAGGCACGTGACGCCGGCGCGCTTGATGAGGAGGTCGCGCATGCGCCGCGCATTCGCGCAGCAGCCCTCGATCATCTCGCGCACGCCCTCGCGGCCGAGCGCGCGGATCGTGGCATAGATGGGCGTGCCGCGCGCGCGGCGCGACAGCTCGGGGACGAAGCGCGAGGGATCGCGCGCGCCTTCCGCCTGCACGAGGTAAGTCGCCGCGATATCCATGGCGCCGACGTGCGCCGCGCTATCGCGTACGATGCCGAAACCCGCGTCGTAGGGCGTGTTCAGCATCTTGTGCGCATCG
>DATJFN010000052.1:0-57989 GCA_035495635.1 Steroidobacteraceae bacterium
TGGCGTCGCGCTCGCCCTGGGGCTCGTCCTCAGCGCGTTCGGCGAGGCAAACGGCCAGGCGACGGACCCCGAGAAGGAGCTTCGGGAAGTGCGCGAGAAGATCGAGGCGATGCAGCGCTCGATGCGCCGGGATACCGACAAGCGCGATGCGCTCTCGGGCCAGCTGCGCGACGCCGAGGAAAACGTGCGGAGCGCCCGCGGCCGCCTCTCGGACGTGCGCAAGCGACTCGACGAGAGCGATGCGCGCCTGGAAGCGCTCGCCGCCGACCGCGCGCGGAACGAAGCGGCGCTCCGCGAGCAGCGCGACGTGCTGGCGGCGGAGCTTCGGACGGCTTACGTCGGCGGGCGGCAGGAGCAGTTCAAGTTGCTGCTGTCGCAGGAGGATCCGGCGACGCTCGGGCGCATGCTCGTCTATTACTCGTATTTCGGGCGCGCCCGGGCCGGGAAGATCGCCGAGATCCAGGGCATCGTCGCGAAGCTCGACGAGGATGCCGCGGCGGAGAGCGCCGAGCGCGAGCGCCTCGCCGCCCTCGAGGCCGAGAGCCGGCAGGAGCTCACGGCGGTAGATGCCGCGCGCGGCGAGCGGAGCCGCGCACTGAAGGCCATGAACGCGCAGATCAGGACGAGCAGCGACTCGATCGCGAAGCTGAAGCGCGAGGCCGCGGCGCTCGAGAAACTGGTCGCCGACCTGCGCCGCGCCATGAGCGACCTGCCGGCGACCGGCGGCCAGGCCTTCGAGAAGGTGCGCGGCCGGCTCGCCTGGCCCGTCGACGGCAAGATCACGGCCCGATTCGGGCAGCCGCGCGGAGGCGGGCTGCAGTGGAACGGCGTCATGATCGATGCGGCGCGCGGCGCCGCGGTGAAGGCGCTCTACGACGGGCGCATCGCCTACGCGGACTGGCTGCCCGGCATGGGCCTCCTCATCATCGTTGACCATGGCGGCTACATGAGCCTCTATGCGCACAACGAGCAGCTCTACAAGAAGGTCGGCGACCGCGTGCAGGCAGGCGACGCGATCGCGACCGTGGGCGACAGCGGGGGTCGGAACCAGCCTGGCCTCTACCTCGAAATCCGCCGCGGAACCCGCCCGATAGACCCGGTACCGTGGTTCCGGCGGCCAAACCCCTGATCCGGGGGGCCGGCGCCTGCAAACTGCGCGTTAGGTCAAAGACGGGGGACCCCCCGTAGGCGACGCTGCACCGTGGCCTCGATCGCCCCTGTCGACGTGTCCGGCATTCCGGCGAGCGCAAAGCCGGGCCTCGAGCCGTACGGCCAGCTCCTGCGGATGCTGATGCCGCGCGCGATCGGGATCGGCTTCTACGACCCGCGCGGGTCGATGCTCTGGGTGTCGGACGGTTACGACGGGCCCGACGCTGCACCCCTCGTCTCGCTCGCGCTGTCGGACATGCCGACCGAGATGACGGCCCGCATCGACGGCTTCAGCCACGACCACGAGGGTTCGCCCGCTTACGTGTTCCGCCTGCGCGACTCCGGGGGCGAGGTCATCGCTGTCGTGACGCTCCTGACGCGCGATGGCGAGAGCCGCCCGTTCACCTTTGTGCAGTCACTGGTGGCGCCCGCGCTCGAGTGCCTGCAGCGCGAGCTCGAGTCGCGCATGAGCATCGACACGATGACGCGCGACCTGCAGTCGCGCGACGACGACCTCGAGCTTCTCCTCAGGCTGGCGCCGACCGACCCCGACAGCCCCCAGGCGGGCGACGAGCTCGGCGAGCTGGTGCAGACCTGCGTCGACCACCTCGGCTGCGAGCTCGGCGCGCTCATCGTGCCCGAGCGAAACATCGCGGTCTGCAAGGCGCCGCGCAGCGAGCGCCCGCAGGTCGAGATCCTGACCAAGATCCATCGCCACCTCCTCAACTGGATGCAGCTGCAGCGCCGGAACCTCGTGATCAACAAGATCAAGGTGCGACCGGTCGAGCTGCCGCCGTACAAGATCCTGGCGACACCCGTCCGCCACGCCTCCGGGCGCGTGGTCGGCTTCCTCGTGATGTTCCGCGCGGGCGACGCCCCGAACTTCGACGCGCGGACCGAGCGTCTCGTCGAGCTGCTCTCGCGCAAGACGACGACGACGCTCCAGAACAACTTCGACGCGCAAACCGCGCTGCTCTCGAGGCCGGCCTTCGAGACGCAGGTGCGCGCGCAGCTCGCGTCGCGCCGGCAGCCCGTGCCGGAATGCGTGCTGTACATCGACATCGACCGCATGCACGTCTCGAACGACAACTTCGGCATGCACGTCGGCGACGAGGTCATCGGCAAGGTCGCGGACGTGCTGCGCAAGAAGCCGCGGCCCGGCGCGCTCACCGCGCGCATCGCGGGCGACCGCTTCGCCGTGTTCCTGCCGGACTGCACGCTCGAGTTCGGGCAGCAGGTCGGCGAGATGCTGTGCCGCCAGTGCGCCGAGCAGACGCACGTGCGCAGCGAGGGAACGGTGCAGATCTCGGTGAGCGTCGGCGCGGCGGAGCTGCCGCCGGGCTCGCAGAACCGCCTGGCGCACGGGCTCGCGAACGCGGAGATCGCCTGCAAGGCGGCGAAGGACCGCGGCCGCGGGCGCGTGGAGGTGTTCCAGGAAACCGACCTCAGCATCATCAAGCGCAGCACGGACATCCTGGTCCTGCAGTCCCTGCACGATGCGCTGGCCGCCGACCGCTTCGCGCTGTTCGTGCAGCCCATCCTTCCGCTGAACGGCGAGCGGACCGACCCGCGCTTCGAGTTCCTGCTGCGCATGGTGAGCGAGAACCGGGAGCTCCTGCCACCCGACAAGTTCCTGTCGGCCGCGGAGCGTTACCAGCTCCTGCCGGCCATCGACCGCTGGGTCATCAAGAACTCGATCGCCGTGCTCGCGGCGCACGCGTCGTCGCTGCGCGGGCGCGCGATGCGGTTCTCGATGAACATCTCCGGCGCCTCGATCGCCTCGGAGGAGTTCCTCGATTTCGTGGAGGGCACGATCCGCGACTCCGGCCTGCCGCCGGAGATCCTCGGCTTCGAGCTGACGGAAACTTCGGCGATCTCGAACCTCGCACGCGCCGAGCGCATGATGCAGCGGCTGCGCACGCTCGGATGCAGCTTCGCGCTCGACGATTTCGGCACCGGCCTCTCCTCGCTCGTGTACCTGAAGTCGCTTCCCGTCTCGGTGCTCAAGATCGACGGCGCATTCGTGCGCGACGCGGGGACCAACCAGCGCACGGAGTCGATGGTGCGGGCGATCGCGCAGCTCGCGCGCACGATGGGCATGGAGACAGTTGCGGAATACGTGGAGACCGACGACCTGCGGACGCGCATGGCGAGCCTCGGCGTCGACTACGGCCAGGGCTTCGCGATCGGCCGCCCCGTCCCCGTGGACCAGGTCCTCGGCGACCTCGCCCTCTATGAGGCGATGGCCCAGCAGGAATCCACGGCCGACTGAGCGGCAGGAGATGCCGCGCCAAGGCACGCGCGGGTACCATAACCCCATGGATCCGTCCCGGCGCACGCTGCTCGCCGCCCTGCTGGGCTGTCTCGCGGGCGCCATCCTCGCCGGCGCCGCTTTCTGGATCGGCCGCGGCAGCCGCGAGCCGGCCGAGATCCCTGCGAAGGACGCGCACCTGCTCGCGGAAGTCATCGGCCTCGTCCGCGCGGACTACGTCGACAAGACCGACGACCACCAGCTCATGTCGAACGCGATCCGCGGCATGGTCAGCGAGCTCGACCCGCATTCCGCGTTCATGGACAAGGAGGAGTTCGAGGACCTCCGGATCGCGACCGAGGGCAACTACTCGGGGATCGGCGTCGAGGTGACGATCGAGGACGACGTGCTCACGGTCATCGCGCCGCTCGACGACTCGCCGGCCGCGCGTGCCGGCATCCGGCCGGGCGACGCCATCCTCTCGATCGACGGCAAGGTGCTGCGCAACCAGCCGCTCGGGGACGCGATCGCGCGCATCCGGGGCGAGCCGGGCACCGTCGTGAAGCTCGGCATCGGCCGGGAATCGCTGCCGCAGCCGCTCGAGCTCACGATTGAGCGCGCGCTCGTCTCGGTGCATTCCGTGCGCTACGAGATGCTCGAGCCGGGATTCGGGTACCTGCGCATCTCCCAGTTCAGCGAGACCACGGGGCCCGACACCCAGGCCGCCGTGCGCGCGCTCGAGGAGCAGTCGAGCGGGCGGCTACGGGGCCTCGTGCTGGACCTCCGCAACAACCCGGGCGGCGTCCTCGATGCCGCGGTCGAGGTGTCGGACTGCTTCCTCGACTCGGGGACGATCGTTTCTGCGGAAGGCCGCGCGGATGAATCGCGCTTCCGCATGGAGGCGATGAAAGGGGACCTCTCGCGCGGCGCGCCCATCGCCGTGCTGGTGAACGAGGGCTCGGCTTCCGCGGCGGAGATCGTCGCCGGCGCGCTGCGCGACAATGGGCGCGCGAAGCTGCTCGGCCAGAAGACCTTCGGCAAGGGCTCGGTGCAGACGGTGCTGCCGCTCGAGGACGGGCAGGCGCTGAAGCTCACCACCTCGCGCTACTTCACGCCGTCCGGCGTCTCGATCCATGAGCGCGGCATCCAGCCGGACGTCGCGCTCCCCGAGCCGCCGGAGCTCGCGCCGGGTGCGCAGCCGGAGGGGGAGCACGACCCGGAGATACACGCCGCGGTCGACTTCCTGAAGACGGGCGCGACCACGCTCGCCACGGCGCAGGCCGTGCCGGACGGCGGCTAGCCCGTGAAGCGGGTGCTGGTGCCGCTCGCCGAGGGCTTCGAGGAGCTCGAGGCCGTGACGATCATCGACATCCTGCGCCGCGCCGGAATCGACGTGGTGATCGCGTCGCTGGGCGCGAGCCCGGTGACGGGCGCGCACGGCATCCGGCTCGCGGCCGACACGCCGCTCGCGGCGCTCGCCGAGCAGGACTTCGACATGCTCGCCCTGCCGGGCGGCATGCCGGGCGCGGATCACCTGAAGAAAGACCCGCTCATCACGGATCTCGTGCGCCGCATGCATGAGAAGGGGCGGGCCGTCGCCGCGATCTGTGCGGCGCCGATGGTGCTCGAGGCCGCGGGCGTGCTGGACGGGCGGCGCGCGACGAGCTATCCCGGTTTCCTCGCCGGCACCGGCAAGGCACACATCGTCGGCGACGCCGTCGTCGTGGACGGCGGCGTGATCACCTCGCGCGGGCCGGGCACCGCGCTCGACTTCGCGCTGACGCTGGTCGAGGAGCTGGCGGGGCCGTCCGTGCGCCGGTCGATCGAGTCGCGGCTCGAGCGCGCGACCGGGTCGGCGGCATGACCGAGGCCACCGACAAGGCCGGCATCGCGCAGGCGCCGCGCCACATGCGGCGCGAGCTGGTCGAGCGCGACGAGCACGCGAGCATCGTCAAGAGCCTCGCGCGGGTCGACTGGCTGGTGCTGCTCGCGGTCGCGCTGTACGCGCTCGTGCTGCGCGAGCCGGGGGATTCCTCGCGGCTGCTGTACGCGACGATCGCGGCCTACACGCTCTTCGTGATCGCGATCCGCTGGCGCGGCTTCCCGCTCCGCGACACCAGCAGCCGAATCGCCCTCGGCGCGGCGGGCATGGTCGTCTTCATCACCGTGATCGCGACGCAGACCGGGGCTGCCGGCAGCCCGATGGTGTACCTGTACCTCCTGCCAATCGTGGTCGTCGCGATGACGCTCGGCCGGCGCGGCGCCTTCGTGATCTTCGGCGCGGTGGTGCTCGCCTTCCTGTCGCTCGTCGTGGGCGAGGGCGAGCTGCCGCCGGCGGCAGAACTCCTCACGCGCCTCTTCGGCCAGCTCGGGCCCTGGGCGCTCGTCGCCTACGTCACGCAGGCGCTCGCCGGCACGATCATGACCGCGCGCCGGCGCATCGAGGAAATGGCCGAGCGCGACGGCCTGACGGGCCTCTTCAACCTGCGCACATTCAAGTCGCTGCTTTCGCGCGAACACGGACTTCGCGCACGCGGCGGGCGCGGCGGCTACGCGATCCTGCTGGTGGACATGGACGACCTGAAGGCGCTCAACGACGAGCACGGCCACCAGGCCGGCAACCGGGCGATCGCGACGGTCGCGAGCGCGATCCAGCGCGCGATCCGGAACACGGACATGGCCGCGCGCTTCGGCGGCGACGAATTCGTGGTCTTCCTGCCGGAGGCGACGGCGGAGGTCGCCGAGAACGTCGCGCAGCGCATCCGCAACCACGTCCACAAGAGCCTGTTCCCCGTGGGCGAGCGGCTGCAGCGCACGACGGTGAGCGTCGGCGCGGCGAGCTACCCGCGCGACGGCGCGCACGAGGACGATGTCGTCGCCGCGGCGGTCCATCGCAGCCGCCGCGACCGCGAGCTGCGCCAGGCCGGAGCCCCGGCCGCCGAATGAGACGCCAGAACCGCGGGTACCTGCAGGGCTTCGAGTCGGCCGCGAGTGCGGCGACGTTGTGGCGCGCGCTCACCGAGCCCGCGGCGATCCGCGCGTGGCTTGCCACCGAGGCGATCATCGAGCCGAGGGCGGGCGGCCGCTATTCGACCGTGTCGCGCCTGTTCGGCAAGCGCGAGGCCAGCATCGAGCGCTTCGAGCCGGGCGCGCGGCTGCAGCTCCTCTACGAGCCGAACGCCGACTGGCCGCCCTTGGCCGACAGCGCCCTGGTGGAGGACTTCATCATCGACGAGCGGAAAGGGCAGCGCATGCTGCGCGTGATGGGCTCCGGCATCCCGCCGGACGAGGAATTCGCGAAGATGCTGGTGCGCCTGCGCACCGGCTGGGCGCTCGCCTTCGCGCAGCTGCAGATGCGGCTGAAGGACGGCACGCTCGGCGAGGTGAAGCCGTGAGGCGCGTAATCGCGCTCCTGGCAGCGCTTCTGGCCGCGCTCCTCCGGGCCGCGGCCGCGCAGGCCGCCGCGCTCGTGCTCGCGGGTGGCACCGTCATCGACGGCTACGGCAACGCGCCGATCCCCGACGGCATCATCGTCGTCGAGGGCGACCGCATCCTCGCCGTCGGCGGACCGGGACAGGTCATGATTCCCGAAGGCGCCGAAGTCATTTCGACCGAGGGCATGACCGTGCTGCCCGGCCTCTGGGACATGCAGGTCGAGCTGATGCGTCTCGGCCACGGGGACGCCAGGCGCTGGAACGAGACCTACGGCCCGCTCGCCGAGCGCGTCGTGATGCCGCTCGCGGCGCGCCAGCTCCTGCAGGCGGGCGTCACGAGCGCGCGAGACGTCGCGTCGCCCCTCGAAGCCGCGATCCGCGTCCGCGGCCGCGTGCGCGAGCGCCTGATCGACGGCCCGAACCTGTACGTGTCGGGCCCGGTGCTGCGCAAGCTCGCGCCGGTGGAAACCTCCGCCTGGCAATGGGAAGTCTCGGGCGGGCCGGACGTGCGCGCGAAGGTTCAGCGGCTCGCGAACGCGGGCGTCGACTACGTGCTGCTTGCCGACGTCGCGATGTGGACGGCAGAGGAGCTCGAGGCGGTCGTCTCCGAATCGCGAATCCGCGGACTCGCGGTCCACGCCTATGCCGAGCAGCCGGACGACGTCGTTCATGGCGCGGCCGCGCAGCTCGACGGCTTCCTCGGCACCGCGATGGGAACGACGGCTTTTCCGCCGGAGGTCATGCAGGCGATCACCGGCCGACTCACGCAGGCCGGCGCGCGGCCGATCGCCTGGACGCCGGCGATCTCGGCGCTGCTCAACCTCGAGTCGCTGAAGCAGAACGACGAGCCGCTCGACGACCCCCGGGCCACGGAACCGTTGCCGGACCTCGTCGCCTCGGACATTAAGGGCTCGCTCGCGAGCCTCGACCGCCTGCAGCCCGCCGGCATGACGCCGGCCGCAGCGCCGACGCTCTGCGAGAAGCTGCGGCAGCTCGACGACGCGAAGGTGCTGCTGCTGCTCGGTTCCGGCGCGGGCGAGCCCGGGCACCTGCACTCGCGCGCGACCTGGCAGGAGATCGACTTCTGGACGCGCCAATGCGGCATTCCCGTCGTGCGGGCGATCCGTGCCGCGACGCACGACGCGGCCACCGCGATGGGGGTCGGCCACGAGTCCGGCGCGATCTCGCCGGGCAAGATCGCGGACATCATCGCCGTGCGCGGCGACGTGCTGAGGGACCCCGGGTTGCTGCAGTCCGTGGATGTTGTCATCAAGCGCGGGCGTCGCGTACGCTGAGGCGATGGCCTACTTCATCCTGCGCGTGCTGATCGCCGCGCTCGGCCTCTGGCTCGCAACGGAATGGGTGCCTGGCATCACGGTCTCGGCACCGACGACGCTGATCCTCGCGGCACTCCTCCTCGGCGTCGTCAACGCGATTGTGCGGCCCATCGTCGTCCTGCTGACGCTGCCGGTGACGCTTCTGACGCTCGGGCTCTTCCTGCTCGTGATCAACGCCGCGATGCTCGGCCTCGTTGCCGCCTTCCTGCCCGGGTTCACGGTCGCGAGCTTCTGGGCAGCGTTCCTCGCGGCGATCCTCGTGAGCCTCGTGAGCTGGATCGGCGCCGCGCTCTTCAAGAAAGACTAGCCGAAGAAGAAACCCGCGCTCCATGAGCATCCGGTTCCGCCTGACGGTGATGAACTTCATGCAGTTCTTCGTCTGGGGCGCCTGGCTGATTTCGTTCAGCGGGTACACGAGCCACGCCCTCGGCTTCACCGGCCTTCAGATCGGCAGCATCTACGGGACGATGGGTGTCGCCTCGCTCTTCATGCCGGGGCTCATGGGCATCGTCGCCGACCGCTGGGTGAACGCGGAGCGCCTGTTCGGGATCCTGCACCTCACCGGTGCGGGCCTTCTTCTCTGGGCTTCGACGGTGCGGGATTACGAGACGCTGTACGTCATCATGCTGCTGAACGCGATGGTCTACATGCCGACGATCGCCCTCAACAACACGATCTCCTACCGGGTGCTGGAGCAGGAGGGCATGAACTTCATCCGGCACTTCCCGCCGATCCGCGTGTGGGGCACGATCGGCTTCATCGCCGCGATGTGGTTCACCGACCTCTCGGGCTCGACGCTGACGACCGGCCAGCTCTACATCAGCGCGGCCTCGGCGGTGTTCCTCGGCCTCTACGGCTTCACGCTGCCGGCCTGCCCCCCGTCGCGTGGCGAGGGCAAGCGCACGCTGGTGGAGGCGTTGGGCCTCGATGCTTTCGTGCTGTTCAAGCGCGCTCAAATGCTGGTCTTTTTCCTGTGCGCGATGCTGCTCGGCGGAGCGCTCCAGATCACCAATGCATTCGGTGGCGCCTTCCTTGCTGACTTCGCGGGGACCTATCCGGATTCGTTCGCCGTCCGGAACTCCAATATCCTGATCTCGATCTCCCAGATCTCCGAGACGCTCTTCATCCTGACGATCCCGTTCTTCCTGCAGCGCTTCGGGATCAAGGTCGTGATGCTCATCGCGATTTTCGCGTGGGTATTCCGCTTCGGCCTCTTTGCCTACGGCGACCCGGGGCCGGGCCTGTGGATGCTCGTGCTGTCGATGATCGTGTACGGCATGGCCTTCGACTTCTTCAACATCTCGGGCTCGATGTTCGTGAACCTCGAGGCGAACTCACGCATCCGCGCGAGCGCGCAGGGCCTCTTCATGGTCATGACGAACGGGCTCGGCGCCTTCCTTGGCACGATGGTCGCGGGCGGGATCGTGGACCACTACACGGTCGACGGCGTGCGCGACTGGCACAGCATCTGGCTCGCGTTCGCGAGCTACGCGCTCGTGCTGGGAATCGTGTTCCCGTTCGTATTCCGCTACCGCCACGATCCCGCGAAGATGGCGGCGGCCGCCAGCGCGCACTGATCAGCGCCGCTTTTCGGCTACGATCTCCAGCACCATCGGGGTGATCAGCAGCGTCGCCGCCTGCTGCTCGGCGGCGTGGAATTCCGCTCGCACGGCCTCGGCCCAGGACGCCTCGATGCGCCCCTGCTCGAGCTGGTGGCGCAGGTGGATGTCGATGAAGGTCGCGGGCCAGCGCCACATGGCATCGCCCGGCCGCACGCAGAAGACGCGGGGGATCGCGTCGCGGATCGAGAAGCCGCGTTCCTGCAGGAGGCGCACGACCGCCGGCGCGATGTTCGGCTCGCCGCCCGCCTCGCGCCAGCCCTGCTCGACCTGGCGCACGAACTCGCGCATGCGCGGGCCCGCGGTCGTGATCCGGAGGCTGTCGTACTGGATGTACTCGTGGAAGATCGCGACGCCGCCCGTACGGAGCGTCGCGGCGATCTTGTCGAGCAGGAGCGGGGGCGACGAGACGAAGCAGGCGACCCAGCGGCACCAGCTCGCGTCCATGCCGCCCGCGGGCAGCGGGTCGTTCATGAGGTCTAGCTCGTGGTAGCGGACATTCGCGAGCCCGTGGCTCGCGAGCATCGCGCGGGCCGCCTCGACGAAGCGCGCGGAACGCTCGACCGCGATGACGAGGCCCTGGGGGCCGACGATATCCGCGAGGTCGGCCGAGGCGAAACCGGGCCCGGCGCCGACGTCGAGTACGCGGGACCCGGGCCCGATGCCGGCGCGCCGCCAGCAGTCGAGCACCGTCGGGCGCCAGACCTCGTGCTGCAGCCCGAGGCGCTCGAGCTCCTCGTCGTGCGTGCCGAGGAAGTAGCTGCGCTCGGTGGCCGTCACAGCCACTTCGCCCGGCGCAGGCGATAGAACAGGTAGCCGTCCACCGCGATCATGACGCCCATCGTGACGAGGTAGCCGTACTCCCAGCCGAGCTCCGGCATGTACTTGAAGTTCATGCCGTAGATGCCGGCGATCAGCGTCGGCACCGCGACGAGCGCACCGTACGCGGCCAGGCGCTTCATCGTCCCGTTCTCTTCCAGGCTGATCATCGAGAGGTTCACGGCGATCGCCGTCGCAATCGTGTCACGGATGGACTCGATCGTCTGGTTGAGCCGTTGCAGGTGGTCCGATACGTCGCGGAAGTACTCCTTCATGCCCGCGGAGACGCGCGACGCGCGGGCGCCATACAGGTTGTTGACGGCCTCGAGGAGGGGCGCGACGGCGTGGCGGAAGACGCCGAGCTTCTGCTTCAGGCCGTAGAGCGCCTCGACGTTCTCGCGCGGTGAGCCGCCCGCGAAGATCCGGTCCTCGATGCCCTCGAGCTCGGTCTCGAGCGCGTCGAGCAGCGGGAAGTAGCGGTCGACGACGGCGTCGATCAGCGCGTAGAGCACGTAACCCGAGCCGAGGCTCATGAGTTCCGGCTCGCTCTCGCAGCGTGCGCGCACCGCCTGGAAGCCTTTCTCGGCGTGGCTCCGGATCGTCAGGATGTAGTTCGGGCCCGCAAAGACGTCCACCTCGCCGACGCGCAGCCCGTCGCTCTCGGGCTCGAGCAGATGCAGCACGACGAACAGCGAGTCGCCGTAGTCCTCGATCTTCGGCCGTTGGTGGCCGTTCTGCGCGTCTTCGACCGCGAGTTCGTGCAGGCCGAACTGCGCCTGCATCAGCTCGAGCGTCTGCGGGTCGCGCTCGAGCAGCGCGACCCAGACGAAACAGCCCGGCTTCGCCAGGTAGTTGTGGATCTCGCCGGGCTCTATCTCGCCGAGGCGCTTGCCGTCCTGGTACGCGACGCAGTTGATCAGCATCGCACGGGGACTACTCTGCGAGCGTCACTCCGGAGCCGCCGAGTTCGGCCGGGAAGTCCTTCTGCTTCGGCAGCCCGTCCTTGATGTGCAGCACGGTCTCCTGGTAGTTGACGTGCAGTCCCGGCTTGAACTTGAGCTGCGGGATGATGGCGGCGTAGACGTCGGTGAGCCCGAAGCCCGGGTGCTCCGTGAGGAGGTGCCCGCCGCACTTCTTGCACCACTTGCGGATGCTCTGCTTCGTCTTCGCGTAGCTGCCGACGTTTTCGGTGCCCTTCGTGACCTTGACGGCTTCCGGCTTCCAGAGCGTGAACGCGTTGATGGGGCCCGCCGACCAGTGGCGGCAGGACTCGCAGTGGCAATACCCCATGGCGGCCGGCTCGCCCGTCGCCGTGACCTCGACCGCCCCGCAGAAACAGGTGCCCTTGTATTCCGACATGTTGGTTCCTCAGCTGGAGTTCCGAAGCGCGCTGCCGTGCTTCAGGTAATGGTTGAGCCGCGATTCCCACTCGCGCATGAACTGAACGTAATACTCGGCCGTGAACCCGGCGAGGTAGACGTCGCCCTCCGGCCCGAGGCTCGTGTGGCTGTATGTGATCTCGGCCTCGCAGCCGGGCTTGGCCGGCCGCACGCGGATCGTCAGCTTGCAGGCCGTGACCCCGGGCGTGACCTTGATCATCTCGACGAAGCCGCGCGCCGGGTCGTGGCGCGAGATGAACCAGATCGCGTCGTGGACCTTGGCGTCCGTGATGAAGACGCAGTCCTGCTCCGCGAAGCCCGATTGCGTCAGCACGAGGACCGGGTTCCAGCCGTCGATCCACTCCGCCTCGCGCACCGGGCAGAGGAGCGAGAACACCTTCGCCATCGAACCGTTGAGGCGCTGCTTGTACGTGTGCGTGACCCGGTTGGGGGCCCGCACATTCATGGACTTGGCGGCGAGTTTCGGCTTCGTGAGCGGCATATCCGGCGCTTCGAAGCATACTCCGTTCGTGGCGCACATGAGCAAGCCGGTGGCGCAATCCGGCCGCCGCAGCGAAGCCCGGCTCGCCATACTAGGCGCGGCATGACGGATGAGCAGCAGGTACAGCCCGCGCGCGCCCGCCGGGGCAGCGCCCGCGACGCGAAGCGCACCGCGCGCGCGGCGCAGGCGAGCCATTCCGTTCCTTACATCACGCGCAAGATCCCGCTCTACGAGGTGCTCGGCGAGGAGGGACTTTCCCTCATTGAACGTAATGCAGACACCATCCTCGAGGAAATCGGTATCGAGTTCCGCGAGGACCCCGAGTCGCTCGAGCTCTGGCGCGGCGCGGGCGCGGACGTCCAGGGCGAGCGCGTGCACTTCCCGCGCGGGATGTGCAGGAAGCTGATCCAGGCGACGGCACCGCGCGAGTTCACGCAGCACGCGCGGAATCCCGCGCGCAGCGTGCGGATCGGCGGGCCGCACACCGTGTTCGCGCCGGCCTACGGATCGCCGTTCGTCCAGAACCTCGACGAGGGGCGGCGCTACGCGCGCATCGACGATTTCCGCAACTTCGTGAAGCTCGCCTACGTCTCCCGCTCGCTGCACCACTCGGGCGGCACCATCTGCGAGCCGGTGGACCTGCCGGTGAACAAGCGCCACTTCGACATGGTGTACAGCCACATGAAGTACAGCGACAAGTGCTTCATGGGCTCCGTCACGCATCCCGAACGCGCGAATGATACGGTCGAGATGGCGAAGATCCTGTTCGGCGACAACTGGACGGACCCGGAGACGGGGCGGCCCCGGACGGCGGTGGTAAGCCTCATCAACGTCAACTCGCCGATGACCTACGACAAGACGATGCTCGGCGCGCTCGAGGTCTACGCGCGCGCGAACCAGGCCTGCATCGTGACGCCCTTCATCCTCGCGGGCGCGATGTCGCCGGTGACGGTCGCGGGCACGGCGACGCAGACACTCGCCGAGGCGCTCGCGGGCATGGCGTACATCCAGCTCCTGAACCCCGGCGCGCCGATGGTGTTCGGCAGTTTCGCCTCGTCGCTGTCGATGCAGTCGGGCGCGCCGACCTTCGGAACACCGGAGCCCGCACTCGTGCTCTACGTGATGGCCGCGCTCGCGCGGCGGCTCGGCGTGCCGTTCCGCTCGGGAGGCAGCCTCTGCGCCTCCAAGATACCGGACGCGCAGGCCGCGTTCGAATCGGCCCAGACGCTATTGCCGACCTGCCTCGCGGGCGTCAACTTCGTGCTGCACACGGCGGGCTGGCTCGAGGGCGGGCTCGCGATGGGCTACGAGAAGTTCGTGATGGACACGGACCAGGCGGGGATGATGCACACGCTGCTCGCCGGCGTTGACCTCTCCGAGAACGGCCAGGCGCTCGATGCGATCCGCGAAGTCGGGCCGGGCAAGCATTTCCTCGGCTGCGGCCACACGCTCGCGAACTTCGAGACCGCCTTCTACCGCTCGCCGCTCGCCGACAACAACAGCTACGAGCAGTGGGATGCGGAAGGGCGGAAGGACATGGCGCGGCGCGCGAACGAACGCTGGAAGAAGCAGCTCGAGGAGTACGTCGAGCCGGCGCTCGACGTCGCCGTGGACGAGGCGCTCCTCGACTACATGAACCGGCGCAAGGCCTCGTTCCCGGACTCCAACGTCTGAAAAGGAAAGGGCGCCTCGCGGCGCCCCTCCCTCGCCAGGGCCTTGCGGCCCGGGCCTCCCTCAGAAGTCGTGCGTGTAGCGGACGCCGACCGTCATCGGGCGCGCCTTCACGCCCTTGGTCTGCACGCCGCAGACGCTCGGGGTGCACTCGCTTGTCACGCCGAGCGGCGCATCCTCGTTGGTCACGTTCTCGATGAAGAGCTCGGCCGTGTTCTTGCCGAATTCTGCCCCGAAGGCGAGGTTGAGGAACGTCGACGACGGGATGTCGCCATAGGCCGCGTTGTCGGCGAGCTCGAGCTGCGACGAGGCGCTCGTCTGGTAGGCCAGCGTGCCCTGCGTGTAGGCATTGAACCCGCCCATCGGGAACGAGTACCGCGCGATCAGGTTGCCCTTGAAGTCCGGCGTGATCGGCAGCGCCGTGCCCTTAGGCGCCTTGATGGAGGCGCAGTCGTCGATCGCTCCGTCCCCGTCGAGGTCCGCCAGGTCGCAGAAGTCCTTCTTCAGCTGGCTGTCGTAGTACGAGACCGCGAGCGCGAGCCGCAGGTTGTCGGTCGGCAGCCAGTCGAGCTGCGTCTCGATGCCTTTGACCTCCGCCTCGCCGCCGTTCGCGACCTGCGTGATGCCGTTGGCGCCCTGGAACGAGACCTGGATGTCGTCCCAGTTCTCGAGGAAGATCGCGCCGTTGAACTGCAGGCGGTCATTGGCGAAGCGGGACTTCCAGCCGATCTCGTTGTTGGTCAGGATGTCGCGGATGTAATCGCCGGCAAACGGGTTGCGGTTGATGCCGCCCGGCCGGTACCCCTCGGACCAGGTTGCATAGAGCAGCGTCGTGTCCGTGGCCTTCCACGAGAGGTTCACGCGGTACACGCTGTCGCTCTCGGAAATACCCTTGTTCACGTTGTGGCAAGGCCCGTCCTTGCGGTCTCCCTGGCCAACGGCGAGGGTGTTGCACTGGTTCTCGCCGGTGCCGGACCAGCCCACCTGCGTGAAGCCGATGCCGAACCCGAAGAAGCCCTGCACGCTGACTTCCGGCTCGAAGTATCGGCCGCCGAGCGAGAGCGTCCACTTGTCCGACAGGTCGAAGTCGACGTTCGCGAAGACCGCCTGGTCGCGGTCCGTGCGGTCCATGCTGTTGAGATACACGACACCCGGGAACTGCATCGTGGCCGTTGGGTCCTGACCATTGGGCGTCATCGCCCGGGCGAGGCCGTCGAGCCGGCCGAACTCCTGGTAAAAATCGTGGTACTGCTTCTGGTAGAAGAACCCGAGCAGGCCGCGCACGCGCTTGTCCTGAGGCGTGCTGATGCGAAGCTCGTGGCTCACCTTCGTGTAGTGATCGTTGTTCGTAAAGGAAGCATCCGGGTTACTGACCAGGTCTGCTGCCGTTCGGTCTTCGAATGGCGTCGACATGCCGGCGTTGGTCGCGAACAGGTGCTCGAAAAAGCCGGTCGTGTACGTCTGGTCGTACCAGTACGAGTAGTCGGAATAGTCGAATGAGCCGTCGACGTCGCGCTCGAGGTAGTTGCCCGAGTAGACGACGTTGAAGTTGGAGATGTTGCCCTCGATCGTCAGGCCGCCCTGCCACCACTCGTCGTCCGTGTACTCCTGCCGGAAGTGCGAGACCGCGTAGTCGCCTGTAGCGAGCACGTCCTTGAGGTCGTCGCCCCAGGAGCCCTGCTGGTCCTGGCGCTGGTACATCAGCTGCGGCGTGACGGTCCAGTTCTCGCCCAGGTTGACACGCAGTGCCGCGCGCCCGCCGACCGTGTCCACCGTGTTGTAGTTCTTCTCGACGTACCGGTCGTTGTTCACCGTGATGTCGTCTGCGGTAGTGGAGACGTCACCGGTGTATGTCCGCGTCGCGGGTTTGTTGTCGATCCAGCCCGCGTCGCTGACGCCCCAACCGACGATGCGCAGCGCCGCATTGTCGCCCATCGGGAGATTCACAAAGCTCTCGAGGACGTAGCCGCTGTCGTCGCCGTCGACCATGTTCGCCTCGGCCGTAAAACCGGCGGCGAATCCGGACGGATCGGGCCTGTTGGTGATGATGCGGATCGTGCCCGCCTGCGAGCTCGCGCCGTACAGCGTGCCCTGCGGACCGGCGAGCGCCTCGACGCGCGCGATGTCGTAGAGGTGGACGTCGAGGTTGCCCTGGATCGTGGTGATCGGCTGCTCGTCGAGGTACATGCCGACGCTCGGCTGCGAGGTCGTCGCCTGGCCGTCGCCGCCGGTCGCGATGCCGCGCATGTACACGGCGTTGAAGCCTGAGCCCGCGCCGATCGACGGCTGCATGCTCACGCTCGGCAGGAACTGCACGTAGTCCTTGAAGTTCTGGACGTGCAGCTCTTCCATCTTGTCCTGGCCGAGCGCGTCGAGGCTGATCGGCACGTCCTGGAGGCTTTGCTCGCGCTTCTGCGCGGTGACGATCACTTCGCCGAGGGCGGTGGCACCGCCGCCTTCCTGCGGCGTCTGCTGCGCAAGCGCCGTGGGACTACCTAGCGCAAGCAGGACGGCAGAGGCGACGGGTGTATGCGTGAGCAGGACCGAGCGGCCCTTCGAATGGACAACCGGCATTGTCATTCTCCCTAGAGGGTCTAGTGGCGACAAAGACTACTCCAAAGCCCTGATAACGCAAAACCAGCGCAGACCCTGTAGCGGCAAAACAACGGATCGGGGCCGGCCGATCGCCGGCGTGTGTGTCCCTGGGAAGGGAAACGGACGTTTCCAAACCCGATCTTCAGCCTTTTGGGTGTGCGCGAGCCGGATAGTCAGTGAGAGCGGGGCCCAAAGCGCGTTCCAGTGCTCCGAGCCAGGGCTCGAAGTGCCGCCAGTGGTCCATGCCTTCGCGATAGATGGGCTGGCGAACCTGTTCGGAGCTCGCGGTACGGACGGCGCGCTCGTTCTCGTAGAAGCGCAGGCACTCCGGCTCGAACGGAAGCCCGCAATAGTCGAGCACGCGGCGCACTTCGGTCTCCGTGTCGTCGACCAGCTCCTCGTAGAACACGCGGTGGACGCGGCCGGGGAGCACGGCGTCGTAATGCGCCATCAGCTCGACGTAATCCCGGTAGAAGCGCCCCATGTCCGTGAGGTCGTAGCTGAAGCGCTGGCCGCGGGCGTAGTGCTGCTTGAAGTTCGAGAAGCAGCAGGCCATGGGATGCCGGCGGGCGTCGATGATCTTCGCGTTCGGCAATGCGAGGTGAATCATCGCGAGGTGCATGAAGTTGTTCGGCATCTTGTCGATGAAGTAGGGCCGGCCGGTCTTGCGATGAATGCGGGTGCTCGCCAGGTATTGCTCGCCCAGCTCGCGGAGTGCCGCAGGCTCCATCGCCGCCAGGACGTCGGCGTAGGCACCCGGGTCCGCTGAATCGGCCTGCGCCCGCAGGCCACGGGCCAGCGTGATCATCTCGGGCAGCTCAGTCGTGCCTTCGATCGCGGAGTGGCTCGAGAGGATCTGCTCGAGCAGCGTCGAGCCCGCGCGGGGCATGCTGACGATGAAGATCGGATCGGGCGCCGGGCAGCCCGAGCCTGTGCGTGCGGCGAAGAACTCGCGCGTAAAGGTCGCCTCGAGCTTGTGCGCGCGCGCAGTGTTGTGCTCAGGGTCATAGCGGTCGTGCGCGCGCTGCAGGGCATTGCCTTCCGCGTAGTGCCGGAAGGACGCTTCATATTCGGCCGCGTCCTCGTATGCCTTGCCGAGAGCGAAATGCAGGTGGACCCGGTCGGCGCCGGAGATCGTCCGGTCGGCGAGCCTGTCCTGCATGGCGCGCATGTCCGCTTCCGTGAAACGGAACGTCTTAAGGTTGGCGAGGCTCCAGTACGCCTCGCCGAACGCGGGCTCGAGCGCGAGGCTTCGACGGTACGCCTCGACACTCTCGACCTGCTGCCCATCGGTCTTCAGCGTGTGGCCGAAGCTCAGCCAGATCTTGGCGTTTTTCGGGTATTCGGCCAGGAGCTCTCGATACAGCTGGATCGAGCGCGCGTATTCGCCGACTCGCCCGAAAATCACCGCGGCCAGGTTGCGGTAAGCCGGGTTTCGCGGGTCGGCGGCGAGCAGGCGCTCGATTTCAGCGAGCGACCGTGCGGGGTCATTTCGCCGATGCAACAGCACGGCGTAGCCGTAGCGGGCGGGCGCAAAGCCGGGCGCCAGTTCGAGGCAGCGCTCGAAGAGGTGCTGGGCGTCCTCGAAACGTCCGCAGCGCATGGCGACCTCCGCGAGCATGCGGATCGCGGGCACGTCGGTCGGCGCCTGCATGAGGTGCGACTTCAGGAGTGCCTCGGCCTTTGGAATGTCGTTCCGGACCATGGCGATGGCGGCTTGCTGCAGCCCCGGGTTCTTCGTGCTGGCACGGACATGCCGGAGGTAAGCCTGATCCGCGCCTGCGGTGTCGCCGATCGCGTGCAGGTGGTCGGCCAGCGCGCGCCATGCCTCGGGATGAGCAGGCTCGCGCTCGACCACCTGGCGCAGCAACATGATCGCCTCGTCCCCCCTGCCCACCTGGCTGCGCGCGCGGGCGAGAAGGTAGA
Organism: Steroidobacteraceae bacterium; assembly: GCA_035495635.1. Taxonomy (GTDB): domain Bacteria; phylum Pseudomonadota; class Gammaproteobacteria; order Steroidobacterales; family Steroidobacteraceae; genus SCUD01. The sequence continues at coordinate 18,683 of DATJFN010000052.1, forward strand.
GCGCCTGCGGGTTCCCGGGCACGACTTTCAGGATTTCCTCGGCTTGCTCCGCCGCGAGCGCCGGTTCGCGCTCCAGCAGGCGCGCCGCATTCGCGAGCGCGAACTCGAGCGTGCCGGTCTGCTCGGTCGGCGCGTTCATCGCGCGAGTGCGCGCGCGAGCCGGCCGATGCCGTCCTGGATGTCGGCCACGGAGTAGTGCGCGAACGACAGGCGGAGGCAGTTCTTCAGGCCACCGTCGAAGGAGCAGGCGGCGCCCGGCAGGAAACCGGTCCCGGCGGCGCGTGCCGCCGCCGCGAATGCGGCGGAATCCTCGCCGGCCGGCAGCTCGAGCCAGAAGAAATAGCCGCCACCGGGCTTCTGCCACTTGAGCCGTCCGCCGAGCTGTTTCCGGAGCGCCGCGTCCATCGCGTTCGCGCGCTCGGCGTAGCTCTCGCGAAGCCGATCGACGAAAGCCGCAAGCCCGCCATTCTCCATGAGCTGGCGCACGACGTGCGATCCGAAGTGGTTGAAGTTGCCGCCGCTCACCATCGCGCCGCTCGAGAGGAGGCGCGCGAGCGGCTCCGGGCTCGCCTGGATCCAGCCGAGCCGGACGCCGGGCGCGAGGATCTTGGAAAACGTACCGAGCGCGACGACGTTGCCCGCGTCGATCATCGTCCCGAACGACGCGGGCGGCGGTGCGCCCTGGTAGAGCAACTGGTAAACCTCGTCGGCCGCGATGATGAATCCGTGCTTGCGCGACAGCTCGACGAGGCGCTTGCGGCGCGCGACGTCGAGTGTGCGGCCGGTCGGGTTGTGAAACGACGGGATCGTGTAGACAAGGCGCGGGCGGTGCTCCGCGAGCAGTCCCTCGAACGCATCGATCTTCATCCCGTGCTCGTCGAGCGGCACGCCGACGATGGTCAGGCCGTGATCGCGGAAGATCGCGTGGGAGTAGGGGTAAGTCGGCTCCTCGACGAACACGGTGTCGCCGGGCTCGGTGAGGCGGCTGCACAGGTAGTCGAGCGCCTGCGAGATGCCGCCCGTCAGCATGATGGACTCGGGCGTCGCGCCGCAGCCCGGTGAGGCATTCAGGAACTTCGCGAGCGCGTCGCGGAAGCGCGCGTCGCCCTGGCGCTCTCCGTAGTTCAGCTCGAACGGTATGGCGCCCGCGAAGAAGCGCCCGCAGGCGGCCTCGAGCAGCGGCAGCGGCAGGAGGTCGGCCGAGGGCTGGCCGACGCTGAAGTTGATCGTGCCGCGCTCCGGTGCGCCGTCGAAAGTGACCGCCGTACTCATGGTGTCCTCATGGGGGCGTGACCAGCCGGAACACGTCGTCCGGCCGCCCTTCGAGGAAGGCCCGGATGTTCGCGGCCGAGATCCGGCGCAGGTCCTCCAGCGCCGCGTCCGAATAGAATGCCACGTGCGGCGTCAGCAGCACGTTGCGACGTCCCGTCAGGGGATGGCGCGCGAGGTCCGGCGAGTCCTCCGCCAGCACGTCGAGCGCCGCGCCCGAGACGAGCCCCCGGTCGAGGGCTTCGAGGAGGTCCGCCTCGACGATCAGCGCGCCGCGGGCGACGTTCACGAGGAGCGGCTTCCGCGCCATGCGCGCGAAGGCGGCGCGATTCAAGAGCCCGCGATTCGAGGCCTCGAGGTTGCAGTGCAGGCTGAGGATATCGGCCTTTCCGAGGATCGCGTCGAAGGTCGCGGGCCGGGCGCCGTGGCGGGCGACTACCTCCGGGCTCAGCTTCGGGTCCTGCGCGAGGACCTGGAGCCCGAATCCCAGCGCCCGGCGGCAGACGGCCTGGCCGATGCGCCCGAAGCCGATGAGGCCGAGCGTCCGGCCGGCGAGCCGGTTGACGCCCTGCACGTCGTTCCAGCGCCAGCTCTTGTCCACGCGGACCTGCCGGTCGTAGTCGAGCAGTCGCCGGTTGAGCGCGAGCATCAGGGTGAGCGTGTGGTCCGCGACTTCGTCAGTGCAGTACTCGCCCACCGCCGCGACGCGGATCCCGCGCTCGGACGCCGCGGCGACATCCACGCAATCCCAGCCCGTCGCGGCCACCGAGATGAGCCGGCAGCGCGGCAGGCTGCCAAGCACCGCCCGGGTGAAGGGTACGTAGTCCGTGAGGATTGCATCGGCCTCGCCGCAGGCCGCGACGAGAGCGGCGTTGTCCCCGCGGTAAGTGAAAGTCTCGACGCGCGCGCCAGCGGGTAGATTTTGCCGCTCGATCGACAGATCGCGGCCCTCCGCCTCCGGCATCTCCGCGAAGACGACGACCGTGGACGATGCGCTCAGGCAGCGACTCCCTCGGCGCGACGCGGGCCGAGGGCCGTCAGGCCGACGAGCACGAGCAGCGAAACGGCGAGCCCCGGCCAGAGCGGATCGATTGCGAAGATGCCGCCCACGCCCGCGTCCGCGGCGACGCGCCAGGCGATGACGGTCGCGAGCGAGGCGAGCGTGCTCCAGAATGCGGCGCGCGCCGGGACGCGATCCGACCAGAGGGCTGCGATCGTCGGCAGGAACAGGCCCGCCGAATTGATCGTGAAGCCAAACTGCAGGATGTCGATGATGTCGCGCATCTTCCAGGCCATGAGCAGCCCCAGTCCGCCGGCGCCCAGGGAGGCTAGCGTACCGATCCGCAACATTGCCGCGGGCGCGATGTCGGGCTTCAGGTAGCGCTGGTGGATGTCGCGTGCGTAGTTCGCCGACGCGGTGAGGACGCTGATCGATGCGACTGACATCACCGCCGACAGGATGCCGATCACCATCAAGCCCTTGAGCCCCACCGGGAAGCGGTCGAGCACGAATGTCGCGAGGATGCTCGCGCTCGACGCCGGATCGGGATAGAGCACTGCCGCAGCGAGTCCGAGCCAAGCTACGGCGAGCGCGATTGGCAGCATCAGGAGCGGGGCGAGCAGCGCGCCGCGCCGCGCCGTTTCGGCGTCACGAGCGGCGAAGCTGCGCGAGAAGCTGTCCATCGCGACAAAGAAGCTGAGCACCATCGAGACGACGAGTGCGGCGACGTGGTCCCAGCCCTGGGCCCCGAAGTCGTAGTGCGAGGCCGGCAGGACCGCACGCATGTCGGCCCAGCTTCCGGCCTGCGAGATCGCGACGGGAACGCCGACCACGACGATCCCGAGGATGACGAGCGTGACCTGCACGCGGTCGGTGTACGTGACCGCGAGGTAGCCGCCGGCCGCGGTGTAGAGCGTCACGATGGCGCCGGCGAGGAGCAGGCATTGCCCGTAGCTCCAGCCGACCAGCACCTGGAGGATCGCCGCGGCCGCCGCAAACTGGCCGGCCGAGTACGCGGTGTAGGCCAGGACGGTCGTGATCGTCGCAACGGCTCGCGTGCGGTTGTCGTAGTGCCGCTCGATGAAGTCCGGGTAGGTGAGATGGCGGTCACCGTCGCCCAGTTGCTTCACGCGCCGGGCGACTGTGAATCCAAATAAAGAGCATCCGATCGCGATGCCGAGGATGTACCAGATGCCGGTGAGTCCCTGCGAGTACACGCGCGCCGAGGTGCCGACGATCGAGGCGCCGCCGATCCAGGCCGCGACCCACATGCACGCGATCGTGAGCGGGCCGATGCGCCGGCCCGCGACGAAATAGTCGTCGACGTCCGGCTTTCGCCGCTGCGCGTAGACGCCGATGCCGACGAGGAGCGCCAGGTAGGCGAACAGGATGGTGATGTCGAGTGCGCCCATGTTGCTGCCTCAGTGCCCCGCCGCCAAACGCGCCTCGGCGGCCGCGATCATCGCCTTGAAGCGAGGATGTTCGCGGACGTTGTCGAGCGTCGTGTCGGTCTTCACCCAGACCAAGCCCTCTTGCCTGAACCTTCCGATGATCGCCTCCAGCAAGTCGAGCGAGCCAACGGCCTGGCCGAGGCCCGCCATCGCGCAGGCAAGGTTGTAGCGGAGGTTGATATCCTCGGGCGGCGCGAGCAGGAGCGCGCGCTCGATCCAGTCCATGGCTCGTTGTTTCTCGCCGAGCGCGGCGAGAGCCGTGATGCCGAATGACATCGCAGTCGAGTGGTCGGGCTCCTGGGCGATGATTCGCTCGAAGCGTTCCAGCGTGAGACGCGCGATGCGTTGCATGCCTTCGGCGTCGCCTTTGGCCTCGTAGCATCCGATTGCCATGCCGCAGGCCCAGACATCGCGATCGTTCACGGCGGTTGCCTTCTCGTAGTGCCGTATCGCGTCGTCGTGCCGGTGCATCGCGGTGTAACAGCGGGCTGCGGCGCAGTTGACCTCGTACGAATTCGGGTCGAGCCGTAGCGCGATCTCGTGCTCATCGACGGCCTCGTCATACCGCGTCTGGTCCGCGAGAACACGGCCCTTGGCCGCATGGGCCTCGGCGAGATTCGGGTCGAGGGCGAGCGCGCGGTTCGCCGCGTCCCAGCCGTTCTCGGCCGACTTGCAGGTCAACGCACGCATGTTCGCCTGGCCGATCGCGAGCAGTGCCCAGGCCGGCGCGTAGTTCGGGTCGATCTCGGTCGCGCGCTCACAGAGGCGGACGATCAAGGGTCGGTAGCGATCGCTGACGATGGCCGAGAACTGCCGCGCCATGAGGTACGGCGTATAGGCTTGGAGGTTCAGGGTACCGCGCGCTTCGATCGCCGACTTCTCCTCCGGCAGGAGCTTGACCTTGAGCGCCGAGACAATCGCCTTCGAGATCTCGTCCTGAAGCGCGAAGATCTCGCTGAGGTCACGGTCGTAACGCTCGGCCCAAACGTGGTTACCGGTGGTTCCGTCGATGAGCTGCGCGGTGATGCGCACGCGATTGCCCGACTTGCGGACACTCCCCTCGAGCACGTGGCTGACCCTCAGTTGCCGCGCGATCCGGGACACGTCGACGCGCTGGCCCTTGAAGGCGAACGCCGTGTTGCGGGCGGTGACGGCGAGGGCGGAGACCTTGCTGAGATCCGTGATCACGTCCTCGCTGATCCCGTCCGAGAAATATTCCTGCTCGGGCTCGCCGCTCATGTTGGCGAACGGCAGAACGCATATCGCGATCTGTTGCGGCTTTTCACTCGCGGCGGCTTGCCCCTTCGCAACCGCTCCTGCGGCCGCGCCGCCGGCCAGCGGGCGGAGTGCGCGCAGCAGCTCCTGGAACGCGGTGCTCTGCGGATTTTCCTTCCAGGCATCGAGGTCCGTCGTGTGGATGGCCCGCACGTCGATCGGCAGCTTCACGTCATCGAAGCGTGCCGGCACCAGGATGCCGCGATCGGCCGCCTCACGCGCCTCGCCGCGTACCCAGCGCGACGCAACCGACGTCGGCGTCCAGACGACCAGTACCGCGCGCGCCACATCCAGTTCCGCGGCGATCATGGAGTCGAATTCCTGACCGGGCGCGATCTCGGGATCCCACCATACGGACCAGCCCTCGCCCTCGAGCGCCGCGACCAGGGGAGCCACGCGCGCTTTGTCGGTCCGGGCGTAGGAAACGAAGATATCGGCCATGGCGACTCGGGAGAGGCGCCCCGATGTTAGCCGAATTTCTCCTCAGGAAGTGCCGGCGGCGCGCCGGCGACGCCCGCGGGCCGCGCCCTGGGCGGCGGAATCGCGCGGGGACGGGAGCGCCACGGCCTTGCGCAGCTCCGGGTTCGTGGCCGTACGGTGCGGGATCGCCATCGCCTCGATGAAGTGCGCCTGGAAGCGCGGCTCGATCGCGGTCTCGATCTTCTCGACGCGCCGCACGAGTTCCTCGATCGTCGCGCGCGCGGTGGCGTCGAGCAGCGCGATGCGCGCGCCCGCACCCGCGGCGTTGCCGACCGAGGCGACCGCGTCGAGCGAGCAGTCCGGGATCATTCCGAGCACCATCGCGTGCTTCACGTCGATGTGGCTGCCGAAGGCGCCGGCGAGGCGGATGCGGTCCACCTTCTCGATGCCCAGGTGGTCCATCAGGAGACGGACGCCCGCGTGGAGCGCGGCCTTCGCGAGCTGGATCGCGCGCACGTCGTTCTGCGTGATCATCATGGGCACGTCGCCGCGGTGCAGCACGTAAGCGAACGTGCGTCCATCCGGGACGACGCGATCGCTCTTCGCGGCGAACGTGCCGTCGACGACGCCGTCCTGGTTGATGACGCCGGCGAGGTACATCTCGGCGATGACCTCGATGATCCCGGAGCCGCAGACGCCGGTGACGCCCGTGCGCGCGGTCGCGTCGGCGAAGCCCGGGTCGTCAGACCACAAGTCGCTGCCGATGACCTTCACGCGCGGCTCGAGCGTCGCGGGATCGATGCGCACGCGCTCGATCGCGCCGGGCGCGGCGCGCTGCCCGCAGCTGATCTGCGCGCCCTCGAAGGCGGGGCCCGTCGGGCTCGAGCAGGCTAGGAGCCGATCGCGGTTGCCGAGCACGATCTCGGCGTTCGTGCCGACGTCGACCAGGAGCGTCATCGCTTCGCCCAGGTCGGGCCGCTCGGCGAGGATCATGCCCGCCGCGTCCGCGCCGACGTGGCCCGCGATGCAGGGCAGCACGTACACGCGCGCGTTCGGGTGCACGGCGATGCCGAGCGCCGAGGCGGGAATCGTGAGCGCCTGGTCCACGGCGAGCGCGAACGGTGCGCCGCCGAGCTCGACCGGGTCGAGGCCCAGCACGAGGTGATGCATGATCGGGTTGCCGACGAGCGCGAGCTCCAGGATGTCGGTCGTCGCGATGCCGGCCGAGCGCGCGAGCTCCGCCGCGAGGCTGCCAAGCGCGCCGCGGATCGCCTCGGTCATACGCTCCGCGCCGCCCGGATTCATCATCGCGTAGGACACGCGGCTCATCAGGTCCTCGCCGAAGCGGATCTGCGGGTTCATGACGCCCGCGGCCGCGACCAGCTCGCCGGTCTCGAGGTTGCACAGGTGCGCGGCGACCGTGGTCGAGCCGACGTCCACCGCCATGCCGAATGCCTTTTCGTGGAAGCCCGGCCAGAGCGCGATGACCTGCGAAGCGTCGTGCACCGCGGCTGTCACCTTCCACTGTCCCTTGCGCAGCAGCGGCTGCAGCCCGCCGAGCACGTCGAAGTCGCAGGAGAGATCCTTGAGGTCCCATTCGCGCGCGAGCGCCTCGAGCAGGCGCCGGAGGTCGCCGGACGGGTCGTGCATGTCCGGCTCGGCGACTTCGACGTAGTGCAGGCGCACGACCGGGTTCAGCTTGATCTCACGCGCGTCGGCATCCTTGCGCACGACCTGGCGGTGCACCTGGCTGCCCGGCGGCACGTCGACGACTACGTCGCCCTGCACTTTCGTCGAGCAGGAAAGACGATGGCCCTCGATCAGGCCGCGCCGGTTCGCGTACCGGCTCTCGACCTCGGACACGGGCGAGACGCTCGCGGAGCCCGAGTGGATGCCATGCTTAGCGAACTCGCCCTCGGCGATGAGCACCTGACAGCGGCCGCAGATGCCGCGCCCGCCGCAGACTGAATCGACGTCGACGCCGAGCGTGCGCGCGGCGGAGAGCAGTGGTGTGCCGACCGGGAAGCGCCCGCGCTTGCCCGAGGGCATGAAGACGACGAGCGGATCCTTGGCGGTCATGGGGCCGCCGGTCAGGCGCGGGCCGCGCGGCGCCCCTCGCGGCGGCCGCGGACGGCGGTGCCTTCCGCGCCCGGCGGCTGCTGCTCGCGGAAGCGCTGGATCCAGCGCTCGCAGTGCGGGTCGTGGCCCATCATCACGTCGGCGCCGAGGCAGGCGCGCACGGTCTCGGTATGCAGCGGGTTCGTGATCGCCGAGGTGAGGCCCGAGGCGATCGCCATCGTCAGGAAGGCGCTGTTGATGCCGTCGCGGTTCGGCAGGCCGAAGCTGACGTTCGAGGCGCCGCAGGTCGTGTTGACCTTCAGCTCCTCGCGCAGGCGCCGCACGAGGCGCATCACCTGCCGGCCCGCCGTGTTGATCGCGCCGACCGGCATGACGAGCGGGTCGACGACGATGTCGCTCGCCGGTATGCCATGGTCGGCGGCGCGCTCCACGATCTTCTTCGCGACCGTGAAGCGGACGTCCGGATCCTCGGAGATGCCCGTCTCGTCGTTCGAGATCGCGACGACCGCGGCGCCGTACTTCCTGATCAGCGGAAGCACGGCCTCGAGCCGCTCTTCCTCGCCGGTCACGGAGTTGACGAGCGCCTTGCCCTGGTAGACGGACAAGCCGGCCTCGAGCGCGGCGACGATGGAGGAGTCGATCGAGAGCGGCACGTCCGTGATCGACTGCACGAGCTGGACGGCCTTCGCGAGGATCGCCGGCTCGTCCGCGAGCGGGATGCCGGCGTTGACGTCGAGCATGTGCGCGCCCGCCTCGACCTGGGCGCGCGCATCGGCCTCGACGCGGCTGAAGTCGCCCGCGGCCATCTCCGCCGCGAGGAGCTTGCGTCCCGTCGGGTTGATGCGCTCGCCGATGATGACGAACGGGCGCTCGAATCCGATCACGACCTCGCGGGTCGCGGAAGAGACGACGGTGTCGGTCATGCGGTTTCCCCGGCAAGTCCCTTCGCACGCACCAGGCGCTCGAGGTCTTCGTCGCTGTAGCTGGACTCGATGCGGCTCGCCTCGGCGGCGGCCTCCTGCTCGATGTCGTCGCCGACTGGCTTCGGGTCGGAGCGCTTCCACTCGGCGAGGTACAGGTCGGAGCTGCCCTTGCCGGCGCGCATCGCCGCGCGGTCGACGGCTTCCTGGAAGCGTTCCGACAGCTTGGCCTTCGCGGTCTCGCGGCCGCGCTTCACGACGACCTGCGCGGGAATGTCCCGCCAGGAGATGACGGTCAGGCTGGCCATGACGGCATCCACGGGCGGCCGGCGAAACTCGCGAGGCTCGACCCGAGTCCGCCGTAGCCGGTATGGCGGATGACGAGCTCGAGGCCGAGCCGCTCGGCGACTGCGCGGGCGCGCGCCTCGGCGTCGGGCTTCGGCGCCTGCGAGAGGTAGACGAGGCGGCGATAGTTTCCGAAGTAGGTCTGCTGCAGCTCCGGGTGGCGGTCGATGCCGAGCGCGCGGATCACGAGCCGGTCGAAGTGCCGCAGCAGGAAGTCCGTGAGGTAGAAAGTGCCGGGCTCGGCGTCGGCGAGCGCGGCGAAGGCGGCGGGCGTCGCGAAGAACTCGTAGCAGTGCGCGCCGGCGATGCGCTCGACACCTTCCTCCGCGAGGACCTTGTCGAGCGCGCCTCCCGTGCCGCAGTCGGCGTAGGCGACGAATATCTCGGAGTAGTCATTGCGGCGCTCGTGGATCTTCTCGCGCACCGCGCCCGCGATCTTCTCGGGCCGGTTGTGCAGCTCCGGCGGCAGGCAGATGACGTCCAGCGTGCTCCAGCCGTTCGCCTGGCGGAGCGCCGCGATCTCGTGCGCGAGGGCGCCGCAGGCGATGACGAGCTTCCGGGCCGGGGCGTCCATGGGGACGTGCTTAGTGTGCGCGGGCCCGGGCGCCGCGGCGCTCGGAAAGCAGGCGCTTCGCCGTCTCGACCGCGATCGCGGCGTCGCGGCAATAGGCGTCGGCGCCGATCGCCTTGCCGAATTCCTCGTTGAGCGGGGCGCCGCCGACCAGCACGATGTACTTGTCGCGGAGGTTCTTGTCCTTCAGCGTGTCGATGACGACCTTCATGTAGGGCATCGTCGTCGTCAGGAGCGCGGACATGCCGAGGAAGTCCGGCTGGTGCTGCTCGAGCGCCGCCAGGTACTTCTCAACCGGGTTGTTGATGCCGAGGTCGATCACCTCGAAGCCGGCGCCTTCCATCATCATCCCGACGAGGTTCTTGCCGATGTCGTGGATGTCGCCCTTGACCGTGCCGATCACGATCTTGCCGATCGGCTCGGCGCCGGTCTCGGCGAGCAGAGGCCGCAGGATCGCCATGCCGCCCTTCATCGCGTTGGCGGCGAGGAGGACCTCGGGGACGAACAGGATGCCGTCGCGGAAATCGATGCCGACGATGCGCATGCCCTCGACGAGCGCGTCGTTCAGCACCTTGTCGGGCTTCCAGCCGCGCTCGAGGAAGATATGGGTCGCTTCCTCGACCTCGGCCTTCAGGCCGTTGTACATGTCGTCGTGCACCTGCTCGATGAGCTCGGCGTCCGCGAGTGAACGCAGATCGAATTCGCCTTCGCTCGGTGCTGCCTCAGGCATTCGGGCTCTCCGGATCCCCGCTTATTGAACGAATGTTAAACAAAGGGGGCAGCCGGGACCATCCCTTTCACGACAAGGTGTTGCCCGTTTACGCCACGGCGGGCTGAACCGGGATCGGGGTCCGGAATTAGCCCCCGCTGGCGGGGGGTGAGGCGCCGGCGGCCGGCGGTGGCGGAGCCTTCCGGATCTGGCGCTCGGCGCTCGGGGGGTGACCGTACTTGGCCCGGTAGCAGCGGGAGAAATGCGGCGGCGACTTGAACCCGCAGGAAGTCGTGACGTCCACGATCGGCATCGCCGTCTGAAGCAGGAGCTCGCGGGCCCGCCGCAGCCGCATCTCGAGGTAGTAGCGCTTCGGCACGCAGTCGAGATGGCGCCGGAACAGGCGCTCGATCTGGCGCCGCGAAAGTCCGGTCGTGCGCGCGATGTGCTCGAGGGATAGCGGCTTCTCGATGTTCTCCTCCATGAGCTCCGCCACCTTGATCATGCTGCGGTGGGAGCTGCCGACCTGCGCGCGAAGCGGCACGTATTGGCGATCCTCAGCGCTCCGCACCCTCTCCAGCACGAACTGCTCGGACACGAGCTGCGAGACGCGCAGCCCGTGCTTCAACTGGATCAGGTTCAGCATGAGATCGAGCGGCGCCGTGCCGCCCGAGGCCGTGAAGCGGTCACGGTCGATGCTGAAGACCTGGTCGTTCAGCTGCACGCGCGGGAACTCCTCGCGGAGCGCCTGCAGGTTTTCCCAGTGGATCGTGGCGCGGTAATGGTCGAGAAGGCCGGCGCGCGCGAGCGCATAGCCGCCCGTGCAGAGCGCACCGAGGCCGACGCGCCGCTCGGCGTGGCGGCGGAGCGCCGACAGCACGGGCGGGGAGACGGCCTCTCGGACGTTGATGCCGCCGCAGACGAACAGGATCTCGACCTTGCCCACCTTGTCGAGCGCGAGGGTCGGCGCGAGCTCGAGGCCGCTGCTCGCGAGGACCGGCCGGCCGTCGAGGCTCGCGATATGCCACTCGTAGACGTCCTGGCCAAGGACGCGGTTGGCCATGCGCAGCGGCTCGACCGCGTTCGAGACTGCGATCAGCGAGTAGTTCGGGAGGGTGAGGAACGCGTAGCGCGTTTGCACTCCGGCGAGTATGCCACCCGCGTCGCACCGGATGTCTGATTCCGACATAAGCCCGTCGCTTTTGGGGCTGACGTCCGACGGGCAGCCGCTACACTGCGGGGCAGCGAGGGGGACGCCAGCCAATGAAGTCGCATGCGCGGGTGGTCGTGATCGGCGGTGGTGTCGTCGGCGTCAGCACCCTCTACCACCTGGCCCACAAGGGCTGGTCCGACATCGTCCTCGTCGAGCGCTCCGAGCTGACCGCCGGCTCGACCTGGCACGCGGCCGGGCTCCTGCCGCTCTTCAACATGAGCTACACGGTCGGCCAGCTGCACAAATATTCGGTCGACCTCTACAAGCAGCTGCAGTCCGAGACCGGGCAGGACGTCAGCTTCCACGCGACCGGTAACCTGCGGCTCGCGACTTCGCGCGACCGCCTCGACGAGTACCAGAAGTACTGTGGGACGGCGAACACGATCGGCGTGCCCTTCGAGATAATCGGCCCGGCCGAGGTGAAGAAGCTCTGGCCGCTGCTCGAGCTTGGCGGCACGGCGGACACCGCCGCGATCGTCGGCGGGCTCTACCACCCGCAGGACGGCCACATTGCGCCGGCCGACCTCACGATGGCGCTGCGCAAGGGTGCCCGTGCCAAAGGCGCGGAGATCTACGAGCAGACCGAAGTCACTGCGGTCGCGCGCACGAAGAGCGGCGAGTGGAAGCTCACGACGACGAAGGGCGAGATCACCTGCGAGCACGTCGTCTGCGCGACCGGCAACTACGCGCGCCAGACCGGCAGGATGTTCGGCCTCGAGGTGCCCGCGATCCCCGTCGAGCACCAGTACATCGTCTACGAGGAGTCGCCGGAGCTGAAGGCCTATCGCAAGGCCGGCGGCCGCGAGCTCGCGGTGATGCGCGAGCCCGACCAGTCGTACTACATCCGCGAGGAACGCATGGGCTGGATCCTCGGCCCCTACGAGGCGGGTGCGCCCGCGCGCTTCGCGGACGGCGTGCCCTCGTGGTTCGGGAAGAGCCTCTTCGACGGCGACCTCGAGCGGCTCATCCCGCATATCGAAGGCGCGCAGCGCCGCGTGCCGGCACTCGCGAACTGCGGTATCAAGGACGTCGTCAACGGCCCGATCTCGTACACGCCGGACGGCAGCGCGCTGATCGGTCCGGCATGGGGCCGGAGAAACCTGTGGCTCAACGAGGGCCACAGCTTCGGCATCACGGCGGCGGGCGGCTCGGGCTGGCAGCTCGCGGAGTGGATCGTCGAGGGCGAGCCGGGCATCGACATGCTCGCGGTCGACCCGCGCCGCTTCGGACCGTACGCGAGCAAGCGCTACATCGTCGTCAAGAACGAGGAGACCTACCGCAACGTCTTCACGGTCCACTATCCGGATGAGGAGCGCCCCGACGCGCGCCCGGCGAAGACGAGCCCGGTGTACGAGAAGCTGAAGAACCTGGGCGCCGTGTTCGGCCAGCGCTACGGCTGGGAGCGCGCGAACTGGTTCGCGCCGCAGGGCGTCGCGCCGAAGGACGACTGGAGCTTCCGCCGCACGAACTGGTTCGAGCACGTGGGAAGCGAGTGCCGACGCCTGCGCGAGCGCGTCGGCGTCATCGACCTGACGCCTTTCACCAAGCACATCGTCGAGGGTCCGGGCGCGGAAGCCTGGCTCGACCGCCTCGTCGCGAACAAGGTGCCTTCGAAGGTCGGCCGCATGTCGCTCGCACACGCGCTGACGAAGCGCGGCGGCATCCGCTCCGAGTTCACGATCACGAAGCTCGGCGACGAGCGCTTCTACGTCGTGAGCGCCGGCGCCGCCGAGCGCTACGACACGGACCTGCTGCACAAGCAGCTGCCGCCGGACGGCTCCGTGCGCCTCTCGAACATCACGACGTCGCGCGGCTGCTTCGTCCTCGCGGGCCCGCGATCTCGCGACGTGCTCGCGAAGCTCACCGACACGCCGCTCGACAACGTCTCCTTCCCCTGGCTCACGGGCAAGGAGACGGAGGTCGGGCTCGCGCCGGAAATCTACCTTCTTCGCGTCAACTTCGTGGGAAGCCTCGGCTGGGAACTGCACTTCCCGATCGAGTACGCCAACCACCTCTTCGAGGCGATCTTTGCCGCCGGCAAGGAATACGGCATCGGCATGGCCGGCATGCGCGCGATGGAGTCGCTGCGCATGGAGAAGTCCTACCGCATGTGGGGCAGCGACCTGACGCGCGAGAACACGCCGCTCGAAGCGAGCCTCGATCGCTTCGTGCGCATGGGGAAGGGCGACTTCTTCGGCAAGGCTGCGCTCGAGGCGCAGCTTGCGAAGGGCGTCCCGAACCGCTTCGTCACGCTCGACGTCCACGGCGTGACGGACGCGGACCCGCTCGGCAACGAGCCGCTCTTCGACACGAAGGGCAGGATGATCGGCCGCGCGACCTCCGGTTTCTACGGCCACGTGCTCAAGAAGAGCCTCTCGATCGGCTACGTGAAGCCGGAGTTCGCCGAGGTCGGCACGCGGATCGCGATCGAGATCCTGGGCGAGCGCAAGGAAGCGACCGTGCTCGTCGACTCGCCCTACGACCCCGAGAACAAGGACCTTCGCGCCTGAAGGGTGATGGCTTGAAGCGGCAGAACTGGTCCGGCCTCTCGCTCCTCTGGCACAGCCTCTCGCGCCACCGCGGCTGGCGCGAGCAGTGGCGCCGTGCGGAGCCGAAGCCTGCCTATGACGCCGTCATCGTCGGCGGCGGCGGCCACGGGCTCGGCACCGCGTACTACCTCGCGGCCGAGCACGGCCTCACGAACATCGCGGTCGTCGAGAAGGGCTGGATCGGCGGCGGCAACACGGGCCGCAACACGACGATCATCCGCTCGAACTACCTGTTCGACGAGAGCATCGCGCTGTACGACCATGCGCTGAAGCTGTGGGAAGGCCTGTCGCAGGACCTCAACTACAACGTCATGTATTCGCCGCGCGGCGTCATGATGCTCGCGCACTCGGTGCACGACGCGCAGCTCCTGAAGCGCATCCTGCACGCGGACTGCTGCAACGGCGTGGACAACGAATGGCTGACGCCGGAGGAAGCGAAGGCCTTCTGCCCGCCGCTCAACATCAGCCCGGACATCCGTTACCCGGTCGCCGGCGCGACGCTGCAGCGCCGCGGCGGCACCGCACGGCACGACGCGGTCGCCTGGGGCTACGCGCGCGCGGCTGATGCGCTCGGCGTCGACATCATCGAGAACTGCGAGGTCACCGGCATCCGCCGTGGCGCGGGCGGCGCCGTCGAGGCGCTCGAGACGACGCGCGGCCTCATCCGCACGCCGAAAGTCGGCGTCGTCGCGGCGGGCAATTCCAGCGTCGTGATGCGCATGGCGGGCATCGCCCTGCCGCTCGAGAGCTTCCCGCTGCAGGCGCTCGTCTCGGAGCCGGTCAAGCCGGTGTTCCCGTGCGTCGTGATGTCGAACAGCGTGCACGCGTACATCAGCCAGTCGGACAAGGGCGAGCTCGTGATCGGTGCCGGCACCGACAGCTACACCTCCTATACGCAGCGCGGCGCGCTCCACATCAACCTGCACACCCTCGAGGCGATCTGCGAGCTGTTCCCCTGCTTCCGGCGCCTCCGGATGCTGCGCAACTGGGGCGGCATCGTCGACGTGACGCCGGACCGCTCGCCGGTCATCGGCCGGACATCCGTGCCGGGCCTCTTCGTCAATTGCGGCTGGGGCACGGGCGGCTTCAAGGCGACGCCCGGCTCCGCGCACGTCTTCGCCTGGACGATGGCGAAAGACGAGCCGCACCCGATCGCGGCGCCGTTCGCGCTCGAGCGGTTCCGCGAAGGATGGCTGATCGACGAAGCCTCCGCGGCCGGCGTCGCGCACTGACATCGCCATGCTCCTGATCGACTGCCCGTACTGCGGACCGCGCCCCGAGATCGAGTTTTCCTACGGCGGGCAGGCCCACCTCGCGCGACCGTCGCGGCCGGCGGAGCTCGACGACCAGCAGTGGGTCGAGTACCTCTACTTGCGCGCGAACCCGCGCGGGCCGCACGCCGAGCGCTGGCGCCACTTGCGCGGCTGCGGGCGCTACTTCAACGCGCTCCGCGACACGACGACGGACCGCTTCGCCGCGACCTACCGGATCGGCGAGAAGCCGCCAGCGCGGGGCGGCGCGCTGTGAGCGCGCATCGCACGTCCATGGGCGGGCGCGTCGACCGCTCGCGGCCCCTGCGCTTCAGTTTCGACGGACGTTCGCTCGAAGGATTGCAGGGCGACACGCTCGCCTCGGCCCTGCTCGCAAATGGCGTGCACCTCGCCGGCCGTTCCTTCAAGTACCACCGCCCGCGCGGCATCATGACGGCCGGCGCCGAGGAACCGAGCGCGCTCGTCACGGTTCGCCGCGACGCCGGACGTGAGACGCCGAACCTGCGAGCGACGCAGGTCGAGCTGTACGACGGGCTCGCCGCCGAATCGCAGAACCGCTGGCCGAGCCTCGCCTTTGACTTCGGACGCCTGAACGACTTTCTGTCGCCGCTCTTCCCCGCAGGCTTCTACTACAAGACCTTCATGTGGCCGCGCGGCGCCTGGGCCGGGCTGTACGAGCCGCTCATCCGGCGCGCCGCGGGCCTCGGCAAGGCACCGCGACAGCCGGATCCGGATTCCTACGCACAGCGCTTCGCGCATTGCGACGTGCTCGTCGTCGGCGCGGGGCCGGCCGGCCTCGCCGCGGCGCGCGCAGCGCTCGAGGCCGGCGCGCGCGTGATCCTCTGCGACGAGCAGGCCGAGCCGGGCGGGTCGCTGCTCGACGGCGCCGCCGCGCGCATCGACGGCCAGGACCAGCCCGCCTGGCTGGCGCAGGCGCTCGCCGGGCTCGCGGGAAGCGCGCGCTTCACGCTGCTCCCGCGCACGACGGCCTTCGGCTATTTCCCGCACAACTACCTCGGCCTCGTGGAGCGCCTGACCGATCACCTGGCCGACCCGCCGGCCGGCGCGGCGCGCGAACGCCTGTGGCAGGTGCGTGCACGCGAGGTGGTGCTGGCCGCCGGGGCGATCGAGCAGCCACTCGTGTTTCCCGGCAACGACCGGCCCGGCGTCATGCTGGCCGGCGCCGCGCGCACCTACCTCAATCGCTACGGCGTGCGCGCCGGCACACGCGCGGTCGTCGTTACGTCGACCGATGCCGCGCTTGAAGCGGCACGGGAACTCGAAGTGGCAGGCGTCGAAATTGCCGCGATCGCGGATCTTCGCGCCGGCGCGACGGTTACCGGGACGCGCGGCGGCCAGCGCGTCAGCGGCGTCGAGATCGGCGGCCGGACCGTCGCCTGCGATCTCGTGCTGATGTCGGGCGGCTTCGCACCCTGCGTGCACCTCTTCTCGCAGTCGCGCGGCCGGCTGACCTGGAGCGATGCCGCGCGCGCATTCGTGCCGTCGTCCTCTGCCGAGCGCGAGCGTTCGGCCGGCGCCTGCCGTGGCGTCTACGGCCTCGCCGCCGCGCTCGCCGATGGCTTGGCCGCGGGTCTCGCCGCGGCGGAGGCCTGCGGCTTCCGCACGAGCGCGCGCCGCTACTCAGTGAGCGGCGAGCAGGCGGCGCGCAAGGCCGCGCCCGCTGCCCCGAAGTCTTCATCACCGGCCGGAAGCGGGAAAGCCTTCGTCGATTTCCAGAACGACGTCACCGCAGCCGACCTCGCGCTCGCGGCGCAGGAAGGCTTCCGTTCCAACGAGCACGTGAAGCGCTACACGACCGTCGGCATGGCGACGGACCAGGGCAAGACGTCGAACCTGAACGCGCTCGGCCTCCTCGCCGCGCGGCTCGGCAAGCCGGTCCCGGAAGTCGGGCACACGACATTCCGGATGCCGTACACGCCGGTCACGTTCGGCGCGCTCGCCGGGCTCGCGCGCGGCGACCTGTTCGACCCGGTGCGCACGACGCCGATGCACGATTCCGCGGTCGCGCGCAGCGCGGTCTTCGAGGACGTCGGCCAGTGGAAGCGCGCGCGCTACTTCCCGCAGGCGGGCGAGGACATGCACGCCGCCGTCGCACGCGAGTGCCGCGCCGTGCGCGGTTCCTGCGGGCTCTTCGACGCCTCGACGCTCGGCAAGATCGCGGTGGTCGGCCCCGGCGCCGCGGAATTCCTGAACCGCCTCTACGTCAACGACTTCTCGGGGCTCGCGCCCGGCCGCGCGCGCTACGGGATCCTGCTGCGCGAAGACGGGTTCATCTACGACGACGGCGTCATCGCGCGCCTCGCGCCCGACCGATTCCACGTGACGACGACGACCGGCGGCGCGGCCCGCGTGCTTGCCATGATGGAGGACTATCGCCAGACGGAATGGCAGGACCTCGAGGTGTGGCTCACCTCGGTCACGGAGCAGTGGGCGGTCATCGCCGTGCAGGGACCGCGAGCGCGCGAAGTCCTCGAGCCGCTCGTGACAGGCATCGACCTTTCTGGCTCCTCGTTGCCGCACATGGCGGTGGCCGAGGGCCGCATCCTCGGCGTGCCCATGCTGCTCTTCCGCGTGAGCTTCACCGGCGAGCTCGGCTACGAGATCAACGTGCCGGCCGAGTTCGGGCGCGCGGTCTGGGAGGCGGTGCACGGCGCGGGGCGTGACGCGGGCATCACGCCCTACGGCACGGAGACCATGCACGTGCTGCGCGCAGAGAAGGGCTACATCATCGTCGGCCAGGACACCGACGGCACGGCGACGCCCGACGATGCCGGTCTGACCTGGGCGATCGGGCGCAAGAAGCCGGATTTCGTCGGCAAGCGCTCGCTCGAGCGCCCGGCCATGAAATCCCCGGATCGCAAGCAGCTCGTCGGCCTCCTCGCGCGGGACGGCGCGTTGCTCGAAGAAGGCGCGCAGGTCATCGCGACTCCAGGGCAGAAGGCACCGATGAAGCTCATCGGCCACGTGACGTCCTCGTACGCGAGCGCCGCGCTCGGCCATCCGATCGCGCTCGCGATGGTCGCGAACGGCCGCGCGCGCATTGGCGAGACGCTCTGGGTCCCGATGCCCGGGGCCGACATCGAAGTGATCGTCACGAAGCCCGTGTTCTACGACCTGGACGGGGCGAGGCTCCATGCATAAGAGCGACGAAGCGATCCAGACAGGACGTCCCGCTGTGCGCTTCATTTTCCAGGGCGGGCCGGCCGCGCGCGAGGCGGCGGGCCGGAGTTTCGGGATCGCGCTTCCGGTGGATGCATGCCGCGCCGAGGTCGCGGGCGAACGCGCCGCCTTGTGGCTTGGCCCGGACGAATGGCTGCTGCTCGCGCCGCCCGGCGAAGTCGACACCGTTTTTGCAGCGCTGGAAAATGCGCTCGCAGGCCAGCCGCATTCGCTCGTGGACGTCACGCACCGGCAGGTCGCGCTGTCAATCACCGGGCCGCAGGCGCGCGATCTGCTCGCGAGTGGCTGTCCGCTCGATGTCGCACCCGGCTCGTACCCGGTCGGCATGTGTACAAGGACGCTCTTCGCCAAGGCGGAAGTCGTTTTGTGGCGGCGGAGCGCCGAGGAGTACCATCTGGAGACAGGGCGCTCCTTCTCAGGCTATGTCCTGGGTTGGCTGAGGGAAGCACAACGAGGGGGTTGAACATGGGTAGCTTTGAGCGGAGTGACGTCCGGGTCGCGGTCCGTGCCGCGCTTTTCGCGGCTCTCGCCTGCGGGACAGGAACCTCGCTGGCCGACCAGGCGGAGCAGGTGCCCGCGGCGCCGACGGCTCGCATCGAGGAAATCGTCGTCACGGCGCAGCGCCGCGAGCAGAACATCCAGGACGTCGGCATCTCCGTGACGCCGCTCGGCTCGGAAAATCTCGAGGACCTCAATATCAAGACCGCGACCGACATCGTGCGCGCGGTGCCGAGCCTCAAGATGAACGCGTACTCCAGCTCGCAGGTGGTGTTCAACATCCGCGGCGTAGCCCAGAACAGCTACGGCGACGAGCAGGAACCGCCGGTCGCCGTCTACCAGGACGACAGCTACGCGAGTTCCATCAACACGGCGAGCTTCCCGGTCTTCGACCTCGAGCGCGTCGAGGCCCTGCGTGGCCCGCAGGGCACCTTGTTCGGCCGGAACGCGACGGGCGGCGCGATCCAGTTCATTTCGCGCAAGCCCAGCGACCAGTTCGAAGGCTATGCCTCCGCGACCTTCGGCCGCTTCAACCAGCAGATCTTCGAAGGCGCGCTGTCGGGCCCGCTCTCGGACAAGTGGCAGGCGCGCATCGCCTTCATCAGCAACCAGGATGACGGCTACATCGACAACCTGAACCCCGGCTTCAAGGACATCGGCGCGAACGATCATTACGCGATCCGCGGGCGGATCGCCTGGCAACCGACGGACGCGACGGAAGTCAACCTGATCCTGCGTTACCTGAAGGCCGATCACGAGCGCCAGGCGGGCCTCTACTCGCACGAGCCGGCCTGCCCGAATGCGCAGCGGCAGGGCGAGTTCACTCCTGCCGACGTCTCTTGCGCATTCTGGGGCACTGGGCCGGGCGACGCCGGCACCGGCTTCCAGAATCCGGCGATCATTCCGAGCCGTGGCGGCGACCCATGGGCCACCGAGGAGACGTCGCCGTCCTATGTCGATCGGGAAATCAAGGCGGCGACGCTGCGCATCGATTCCCGCATCGGCGCGCTCGATCTCGTCTCGATCACGGATTTCCAGAGCGGCGAGAAGTTCTACATCGAAGGCGGCGACGCCTCGCCAGTGGAGGGCGTGGTCTTCTACCAGGGCAGCGATCTCGACCAGTACTCGGAGGAACTGCGCCTGTCGGGCGACTTCGGCTCGAATCACCTCACGGGCGGCCTTTACTTCATGAGCGTCGAGGGCGATTACACGGGCCAGTTCGCCGATCCTTTCTACCGCGACCTTTTCACCGGCTGCGTCCCGGACTGCGCGTACATACCCGTCATCACGGCCTCCCAAGAGACGACCTCGATCGCCGTCTTCCTGCAGAACGAATGGAAAGCAACGGAGAAATTGAGCGTCATCGCCGGCTTGCGCTACTGGCAGGACGAGCGCGAGGGCGCCTACTACGGCGACGAGCCGAGCAACCAGATGCACATCGCGTTCGACAAGACGCAGGTAGTC
Source organism: Steroidobacteraceae bacterium (assembly GCA_035495635.1). Lineage (GTDB taxonomy): Bacteria > Pseudomonadota > Gammaproteobacteria > Steroidobacterales > Steroidobacteraceae > SCUD01. Next base: position 38,918 of record DATJFN010000052.1, read on the forward strand.
GGCACCGCGTTCGGCGCCCCGTTCGACGAGACCGTCGTGCCGATCACGCTGACGCCCGCGGACGCGACGCCGACTTTCGACGACGTGACAGCCCGCCTCGAGCTCGACTACCGCGTCAACGACGACCTCATGGTCTTCGCGAGCTACAACCGCGGCAGCAAGAGCGGCGGGTTCTCGTTCTCGACCGGCACGCCGTTCGCCGACTTTCCGCCCGTCACGCCGCTCGGCACGAATGCGCAGTTCCTGAACGGCATCCCGTTCGATCCCGAGGTCCTGAATACCTTCGAGGTCGGCTTCAAGTCGACCATCGCCGGGACCACGACCTTCGACGCCAGCGCTTTCTATTACGATTACCAGGACTACCAGGCCTTCGTGCAGCTCGGCTACAACCAGACGGTCATCAACCTGCCGGCGACCGCGTATGGTCTCGAGGCCGAGATCAATTCCCATCCCGTGGACGGCCTGACTCTGCAGCTCGGCGTTTCGGCCCTCAGCTCGAACGTGAAGGACATCATCCTTCCCGACAGCATCACGGAGGTGGAGCACGACCTGCCGCAGGCGCCGAGCTTCTCGGGCAATGCGCTGGCGCGCTACGAGTTCGGGCTGGGCGGCGGCGTGGCATTCGTGCAGGGGGACGTGCAATACACCGATAATTTCTGCTTCACGGTTCTTTGCGCCCCTGTGGAGAAGGAAAAGGGGTACACCCTCCTGAATGCGCGCATCGGCTACGGTGCCTCGGACGGGCGCTGGGAGGTCGCGCTCTGGGGCGACAACCTCACCGACGAGGAATACCGCGTGTACGCTTTCGACAGCTCATTGTTCGCCGGCGTCGTCGCTGGCGTCTACGGCAAGCCCCAGACCTACGGGGTGAGCGGGACATTCCGCTTCGGCGCGGGCTACAACTAGCGCGGGCGGGTTGAAGCTCCCGAAGCCTTTCTTCCGGCTGCCGGTCCGCTTCGACGTCGAGCGGCTTCGCGCCGAGGTCGAAGCGCTGCCCGCGACCGCCTGGTCGCGGGATCCCAAGGAGCACGAGGGCAACACCGCGGCGAGGCTCATCACCGTCGGCGGTGGCGACAACGACGACATCAACGGCGAGATGGGCCCGACACCGGCGCTCGCCGCCTGTCCCTACATCCAGCAGGCGCTCGCGTCCTTCGACACCGTCTGGTCTCGCTCGCGCCTGATGCGCCTCGCGCCCAGCGCCGAAGTGCCGCCGCACGGCGACATGAACCGGCACTGGTTCCATCGTGTGCGCGTGCACATCCCGGTCATCACGCGGCCCGAGGTGCGCTTCCACTGCGGCGGCGAGAGCGTGCACATGGCGGCCGGCGAGGCCTGGATCTTCGACAACTGGCGCGAGCACCGCGTGATCAATGCCTCACCCGAGGCGCGCATCCACCTCGTCGCCGACACCGCCGGAACATCGGCATTCTGGCGCCTGGTCACAAGGAGCCAGTCGGAGGCTTTCGACCGGTCGCACCCGGATGCACGGCTTGTCGCGTTCGACGCGGCGGCCAGCCCGCAGCTCCTGCTCGAGCGCTTCAACACGGCGCCGGTCATGGCGCCCGCGGAGGTGGAGCAGCTCGCGTTCGACCTGCTCGGCGACCTCGCGCCGGCGGACCCGCGCCCGGAGTCGAGGGCCGCCGTCGACCAATTCATCGGCGCCGTCATCGACTTCTGCCACGACTGGCGCGCGCTCTGGTCGCTCGTCGGAGAGGCGCCGGCCGGCCGCGGGCGCTTCGAGCAGCTCATCGACACGACGCGCCAGCGCGTAGCGCAGTTGCCGCACGTGAAGGTCGCGAGCACCGGCTACAGCGCGCTCGCCGTGCTGCGCGCGCGCCTCTTCGCGCACCTGCTCGCGGGCGCGGGCGGATCGCACTGGGAGGCGACTGAGTTCAATGCGGACTCCGCTGCGGCGGCGACGGAGGCATCCGCCGATTCGCCGACAGCTGCGTCGCGCGAACCGCCGCGGCGCCGCCTGTCGCAGGCAGCGGGTCGCCCGGTCGCCCCCGATGAGCCGCCGTTCATCGAGCGCCCGCTTATCATCCTTTCGGCGCCGCGAGCAGGCAGCACGCTGCTGTTCGAAACGCTTGCGCAGGCAGGCGGCGTCTACACGATCGGCGGCGAGAGCCATGCACTCATCGAGAGCATCGCCGCGCTGCGACCGGGCCGCGGCGCGGTCACGTCCAACCGCCTGACGCGCGCTGAGGCGACGTGGGATATCGTGACGGAGTTGCGTCGCCGATTCTCGGCGCGTGTGCTCGATCGCGACGGTGCGGCGCCCGCGGGCGGCGCGAGGATCCGGCTCCTCGAGAAGACGCCGAAGAACGCGCTGCGCATCCCGTTCTTCCTGGAGATCTTCCCGGACGCGCAGTTCATCTTCCTGCGCCGCGAGCCGCGTGCGAACCTCTCGAGCATGATGCAGGCCTGGCGCGCAAACGGGTGGGTGACCTACCGCAATCTCTCCGGCTGGCCAGGTCCCTGGTCGCTGCTGCTGCCGCCCGGGTATGAGCGGTTGCGCGACCGGCCGCTGGAGGAGATCGTGGCGTTCCAGTGGAAGGTGGCCAACGAGACGATCCTCGAGGACCTCGCCAACTTGCCGCGCGAGCGCTGGACGAGCCTCAGCTATGAGGACTTCATCGCGAATCCGCGCGCGGAAGTCGCGAAGCTCCTTGAATTTGCGGGCCTCGCGATGGATGAGCGGCTCGAGGCCTACCTCGCCAAGCCGCTCCCGCTCTCGCGCCACACGCAGACGAGGCCCGATCCCGACAAATGGAAGCAGAATGCCGCGGCCATCGAGCGCGTGCTGCCGCAGCTCGAGGCCGTCGTGAGGCGACTCGCGACCTGATACCCGGAGCGAACGATGACCCAGCGCCGCCCCAACCTCCTGATCGTCATGGTCGACCAGCTGAGCGGCACGTTCTTTCCGGACGGCCCGGCGGACTTCCTGCACACTCCGAGCCTGAAAGTGCTGGCCGCGCGCTCGGCGCGATTCGTAAACGCCTACACGACGTCGCCGCTCTGCCTGCCCGCGCGCGCCTCGCTCGCGGCCGGACAACTGCCGAGCCGGACGCGCGTCTACGACAACGCCGCCGAGTTCGCCGCCGCGATACCGACATTCGCCCATTACCTGCGCCGCGCGGGCTACTTCACCTGCCTGTCGGGAAAGATGCATTTCGTCGGCCCCGACCAGCTGCACGGATTCGAGGAGCGACTGACGACCGACATCTATCCAGCCGATTTCGGCTGGACGCCGGATTACCGCAAGCCCGGCGAGCGCATCGACTGGTGGTACCACAACCTCGGCTCCGTGACGGGAGCGGGCGTCGCCGAGACCACGAACCTGCTCGAGTACGACGACGAAGTCGCGTTCCTCGCCAACCAGAAGCTCCACGAGCTCGCGCGCGAAAGCGACGACTCCGGGCGGCGCCGCTGGTGCCTGATGGTCTCGTTCACCCATCCGCACGATCCGTATGTCGCGCGCAGGCGCTTCTGGGACCTCAATGAAGGATCCGAGAACCTGCAGCCGAATGTCGGCGCGATCCCATTCGAGAAGCAGGATCCCCATTCGAAGCGGCTGATGCACGCCTGCGACTACGCCCGATTCAACGTCACCGACGACGATGTCCGGCGCTCGCGCCGCGCCTATTTCGCCAACGTCTCCTATCTCGACGAGAAAGTCGGTGAGCTCGTGGACTCACTGCGCCGCACGCGGATGCTCGACGACACCGTGATCGTCTTCTGCGCCGACCACGGCGACATGCTGGGCGAGCGCGGGCTCTGGTTCAAGATGAACTTCTTCGAGGGCTCGGCGCGAGTGCCGTTGATGGTCGCGGGCCCCGGGATTCGGGCGGGCAAGCACCTCGCGCCAGTCTCGATTCTCGATCTGACGCCCACGCTCTGCGACCTAGCCGGTATTGCGAAGGACAAGATCGCAGACTGGACCGATGGCGAGAGCTTGAGGCCTGTCATGGAGGGCGGCGCTCGCTCGTCGCCGGTGCTCATGGAATATGCGGCGGAAGGCTCCTACGCGCCACTCGTCGGAATCCGCGATGGAGACTGGAAATACGTACGCTGTGTCCTCGACCCGGATCAGCTGTTCAATCTGGCGAAGGATCCAAACGAGCAGACCAACCTCGCAGGCGACCCGGCCCATGCCGTGACGCTTTCAAGATTCCGCTCGGCAGCGGATGCACGCTGGGACCTGGCTCGATTCGACGCGGACGTGCGAGAAAGCCAGGCGCAACGCGGGGTGGTCTACGAGGCGCTGCGGAAGGGCGTGTACACGCCCTGGGACTATGAGCCGAGGCAGAATGCAGCGGAGCGGTTCATGCGCAACCACATGAACCTGGACACGCTTGAGGGATTGAAGAGGTTTCCGCGGGGCGAGTAGGACGCCGCGCGCCCGCGGGCGCTCGCTCAATGGTCCGGCGGACCGCTCCAACGCATAGTTGGGCGTCACCGCCTTACTTGCGCGCAGCGAACGCCCAGGTGCACATGCCGCCAGCTACCACAGCAGCGAGCCAGGACGCCCAGACAGGAATTTCAACACTACCAGCATGAATCGGCACTTGATTCACAGCGCGGAGTAACTGCGCAAGCGCTATGAAGCCGAAGATCACTCCAGAAACAACAATATATCTGCTACTCACAGTGCTGCTCCTTTAGTGACGCCCAACGTCCGCGTAGAACGGGCCATGCGAAGCGCGGCCCACGCGCCGCAGGCGCGAAAATGGTCTGCGCGCCTGCGGCGCGCACGCTCGACGCTGTCACGGACCGCTCCAACGCATTGTTAGGCGCCACTAGTCGCCACTTCGCTCATGAGCGCCAACTGGTTGCCATCAGGATCAGTGAACTCCGCCAGCCATAGCTCAGACTTCGGTGTGCGGTTCACGACATGCGGCTCCGCGCTAAAAGTCACGCCTCTGCTTTTGAGCGAAGAATACACAGCGTGGATATCCGGGATCTGGAAGTAAATTGCAGATCCTCTCTGGGCCTTCTGGCCAGGCGGTATGACGCCAACGAGTAGCCGAACTCCACCACAATTGAAGAATGCCATCTGCGGTGGAGCAGCGAACAGGAGCGGCACGCCTAGTACATCTCGATAAAACGCCACGCCCTTCTCGAAGTCCTCGACTGGAATTAGAAGCTGAGCAACTTTTGCATTCGCGAGATTCATGAGCGCTCCCCGAAAGCTGCCCGCTGTAGTGGCGCCTAACGTCCGCGATCAGCGGCGGCGCGCAGTCGGCGCGCCGCTTGGCCGCCGTGCAAGCGGCGTGACGACAAGCGTCGACCGCTGCATCGCATAGTTAGGCCACTCTGAGCTCGGCGCGCAATCCGGCCCGCCCGGCAAGCGTCAGCAACATATCGAGACTGAAATCCTGCCAAACACCCTTGTTGAGCTTAGAAACCCGCGGCTGAGTGACACCAAGACGTTTTGCCGCCTGTGCCTGGGTCCAGCCTCTAGCCTTGAGTTCCTCGGATAGCCGCAGCATTAGTTCGGCACGCAGCGCCATTACACGCGCCTCTGCTTCATCAAAGCCAAGATCCGCGAAAACATTTCCGCTACTGGGCGTAATCCGGCTGTCGTTCCATCGACGAGTCGACTTTTTCATCTTAGGCCTCCGACCAACTTGTACCGGCGGGTCGCCAACTCGATATCCGATTGAGCCGTCTTTCGAGTCTTTTTCTGAAAGGCATGGAGAACGTAAATGGCTTTCTCAAACTTGGCGACATAGATAACTCGCCACGCCCCGTCGAGACTCACCCGAATTTCATAAGCTCCGGAACCAACCACACCCATTGGCTTGAAGTCGCTCGGCACACCGCCAAATTGCAAACGCATTAGTTCAACACCGATTGCGTGGCGAACTGCCGCAGGAAAGCCGCGCAGGTCATCCAAACTACTTCCAACGAAACTGAGCGGCTTCATCGGCGCAGTCATTATACAAAAACCTGCATAGGTTATGCAAGTACTTGTATGGAGACGAAATGTCGACTCCGGGTGGCCTAACTACTGTTGGGTCTGAAAGTGACGTCATGTTTTACGTCATTTCCGGCCACATAACATCCCGCACGCGCGTAAGTCGTTGTCCGGCCTACTGAGCATGATGTTCAACATACTGTGGCGGAAGCGATAGCCAGATTGGGACACAAACCCCGCCCACCAGCCGCGCCCTATCGCTGCGCCACCTGCCAGTCACCCACGACGTGAAACGGCGCCGCCGACGGTGGCAGCGGCGCTCGCCCCATCACGTGATCGGCCATCTTCTCGGCGAGCATGATCGTCGGCGCATTCAGGTTGCCCGTCGTGATGGACGGCATCACCGATGAATCGATTACGCGGAGCGCCTCGGCGCCGTACACGCGCCCCTGGGGATCGACGACCGCCATCGGGTCGCTGCTGCGGCCCATCTTGCAGCTACACGACGGGTGGTACGCGCTCTCGACCTTGGACCGCACAAACGAGTCGATCTCGTCGTCCGTCTGTACGTTCCGGCCCGGCTGGATCTCGCGTCCGCGATACGGGTCGAAGGCCTTCTGCGCAAAGATCTCGCGGGCGAGCCGGAGGCCCGCGCGGAAATCGACGAGGTCGTCCGGATGGCTCAGGTAATTGAAGCGGATCCGCGGCTTCGCGCGCGCGTCGTTCGAGCGCAGCTTCACGAAGCCACGGCTTTTCGAGCGCATCGGCCCGACATGCGCCTGGAAACCGTGCTCCTTCGCGAGCGAGGAGCCGTCGTAAGTGACGGCGAGCGGCAGGAAGTGGAACTGGATGTCGGGATACGGCACGCCCGCGCGGCTGCGGATGAACCCGCCGGTCTCGAAGTGATTGGTGGCCCCCAGTCCATCGTGGCGCAGCAGCCAGCGCGCGCCGATCATCGCGCGCGCGAAGAGGCCCATCGATGAATACAGCGTGACAGGCTGCGTGCAGGCGACCTGGAAGTAGAACTCGATGTGGTCCTGCAGATTTTCGCCGACGCCTGGCCGGTCGGCGACGACCTCGATGCCGTGCTCGCGGAGCTCTGCGGCTGAACCCACGCCGGAGAGCTTGAGGAGCTTCGGCGAATTGATCGGGCCCGCGCTCACGATCACTTCGCGCCGCGCCCGGGCGATGCACGTCGCATCGCCCTGACGGTACTCGACCCCGATCGCGCGGCGCCCGTCGAAGAGGATCCGCATCGCGAGCGCGCCGGTCTTCACGGCGAGGTTCGGGCGCTTCATCGCGGGGCGGAGGTATGCGTTCGCGGCGCTGCAGCGGTGGCCATCCTCGCTCACGGTCATGTCCAGCCGGCCGAATCCTTCCTGCTGATAACCATTGATGTCGCCGGTCGACGCGTAGCCGGCTTGCCGCCCGGCCTCGAGCCAGACCGAGTGCAGCGGATTCTCGAGCGTGCCGTAACGCGTCTGCAGCGGTCCGTCATTGCCGCGGTAGTCGTCGCCGCCCGCCGCACGCTTCTCCGCGCGGCGGAAGTAGGGCAGGACCGATGCATAGTTCCAGCCCGTCGCGCCCTCGGATTCCCAGCGCTCGAAGTCCTGCGCGTTGCCACGCACGTACACGAGGCCGTTGATGGACGAGGAGCCGCCCAGCACCTTGCCGCGCGGCGTGTGCAACTGGCGCCCGCCGAGGCCGGGCTCGGGTTCGGTGTAGAAGCGCCAGTCGTACTTGTCCGAATTCATGGGGATGGAGAGCGCCGACGGCATTTGCACGAAGATCGAGCGGTCACCCGCGCCGTACTCCAGGAGGAGGACGGAATTACGGCCGTCTTCCGTCAGCCGGTCCGCCAGCACGCAACCGGCGGAGCCCGCACCGACGATGAGATAGTCGAAGTCCTCAGTAGGGCGCATCGATGTCGCCCTTGGCGACATACACGCTCTTGAGCTGCGTGTAGTGCTCCATCGCCGCGCGCCCGTTCTCGCGCCCGAGGCCGGAGAGCTTCACGCCGCCGAACGGCAGCTCGATCGGCGTCACGTTGTAGTGGTTGATCCAGCAGGTGCCGGCCTCGAGCTTCGCGATCACGCGGTGCGCGCGGTTGAGGTCGTTGGTGAAGACGCCGGCCGAGAGGCCGAACTCGGTCGCGTTCGCGCGCGCGACGACCTCGTCCTCATCCTCGAACTCGAGCACGGCCATGACCGGCCCGAATATCTCCTCGCGGACGATGGACATGTCGTCGCGGCAGCCGTCGAACACGGTCGGCTCGACGAAGGCGCCCTTCGCGAGCGCGCCTTCCGTGCGGCGGTTCCCGCCGACGAGGATGCGCGCGCCTTCCTCGCGCCCGCGCGCGATGTAGCCGAGCACCATCTCCATGTGCTCGCGCGAGATGAGCGAGCCGACCTGCGTCGCCGGATCCATCGGGTCGCCGATCTTCATCGCGCCGACCCGCGCGGCGAGCTTCTTCATGAACTCGGCCTTCGCGTTCCGGTGCACGAAGACGCGCGTGCCGTTCGAGCAGACCTCGCCCGCGGAATAGAAGTTGCCGAGAAGCGCGCCGGAGACGGCCTGGTCGAGCTTGGAATCGTCGAAGACGATGATCGGCGACTTGCCGCCGAGCTCGAGCGTCACGGCCTTGACCTGCGTCGAGGCGTCGCTCATCACCGCCTTGCCAGTGCCGACGGAGCCGGTGAGCGAAACCTTGCGGATCAGCGGGTGCCGCGAGAGCGCGCGGCCGGTCGGGGAGTGGCCCTGCACGACCTGGAACAGGCCGGGGGGAAGTCCCGCCTCGCGGTAGGTCTTCTCGAGCTCGGCGGCCGTGAGGGGCGTCAGGCTCGCGGGCTTGAAGATCATCGCGTTACCGAAGGCGAGCGCGGGCGCGGACTTCCAGCAAGCGATCTGGATCGGGTAGTTCCAGGCTCCGATCCCCGCGGTGATGCCGATCGGCTCGCGGCGCGTGTAGCCGAAGGCCGCGGGGCCGAGGTCGATGTGCTCGCCGGCCGCGCTCTGCGCGAGGGCGGCAAAATACTCGAGGCACTCCGCGCCGGAGATCACGTCGACCACGCGCGTCTCCTGAATGGGCTTGCCCGTGTCGCGGGTCTCGAGCTCGGCGAGGGCGTCGTTCCGTGCGCGGAGGAACTCCGCCGCGCGGCGCAGGATGCGCGCGCGCTCGGCCCCGGGCAGCGCACCCCACGCGGGCTGCGCGGCGCGCGCGGCGGTGACCGCGGCCTCGACCTCGGCGGGCCCGGCGATGGGCAGTTCCGCGAGCTTTTCGCCCGTGGCCGGGTTCGTCGTTATGAGGAGTTCGTCAGACATGGGGAGTTCTGCGAGACTAGCGCGGGTTTTGGGGGAACGGCGTGCGAAGAGAATGTATCACCGCCGCTGGAGGGTTGCTGCTGGCGGCGTTGGCGTTCGTGGCGCGCGCGGATACGGACCCCGCATCCTGTCGCGTCGTCCGCTTCTCGGACATCGGCTGGACCGACGTGACGGCGACGACGGGCCTCGTGAGCCGGCTCGTGCGGATGCTGGGTTATCAGCCGACCGTCACAGTGCTGTCGGTGCCGGTCACCTACGCCTCGCTCAAGAACCACGACATTGACGTGTTCCTCGGCAACTGGATGCCGGCGCAGGCGGCGGACCTGAAGCCCTACCAGGAAGACGGCTCGGTGCAGGTCGTGGGCGCCAACCTTGATGGCGCGAAGTACACGCTCGCCGTTCCCGCGTACCTGTACGAAGCGGGGCTCCGCGATTTCTCGGACATCAAGCGCTTCGCGGCGGAGCTCGACCACCGGATCTACGGCATCGAGCCGGGCAACGACGGCAACCGCCTCGTGCTGACGATGATCAAGAAGAACGAGCACGGGCTTGGCGACTTCAAGCTCATCGAGTCGAGCGAGCAGGGCATGCTCGCGCAGGTCGAGCGCGCGGTCGCCGCGAAGCGGCCCATCGTGTTCTTTGGCTGGGAGCCGCACCCGATGAACACGCGCTTCGACATGCGCTACCTCACCGGCGGCGATTCCAGCTTCGGCCCCAACTACGGCGGCGCGACCGTCTACACGAACGTGCGCGCGGGCTACCTGCAGGAATGCCCGAACGTCGGCCGGCTGGTGCGCAACCTCAAGTTCACGCTGCGCGCCGAGAGCGAAATCATGGGCGGAATCCTCGAGCGCAAGCTCGAGCCCGAGGTCTCGGCCGAGGAGTGGCTGCGGAAGAATCCGGACGCGCTCCGGGCCTGGTTCGACGGCGTGACGACCTTCGACGGCAAGCCCGCGCCGCTTTCGGTAGACGCGCAGGAAGCCGCGCCGGTGAAGCGCGCCGGCGGATTCGAAGGGTGGGTCACCTCGCACAAGATCCCGCTCGGCCGCGCGTTCGAGACCGCGATCGACTTCGTGAAGGGGCACGGCAAGGGATTCTTCGCCGCCGTTTCGACCGTGATCCAGGGGTCGGTCGAGGTCGTGAACAAGGCGCTTGCGTCGGTCCCGGGGCTCGTCCTGATCCTCGCGATCGGCGCCCTCGCGTACGCGCTGCACCGCTCGATCCCGCTCGTCGTGTTCGTGGTCCTGGCCCTCGTCTTCATCATGAACCAGGGCTACTGGGCGGCGACGCTCGAGACGCTCTCGCTCGTCTTCGTGTCCGCTCTCTTCTCCGCGCTGATCGGCGTGCCGATCGGCATCGCCGCCGCGCACCGCCCGCGGCTCTACGCGGCGCTCCGGCCCGTGCTCGACCTGATGCAGACGCTGCCGACCTTCGTTTACCTCATCCCGACGCTCGTGCTGTTCGGCCTCGGCGTCGTCCCCGGGCTCATCTCGACCGCGATCTTCGCCATCCCGGCGCCGATCCGCCTGACGCACCTCGGCATCTCGAGCGTGCCGAAAACGCTGCTCGAGGCCGGTGACGCATTCGGCGCGACGCCGATGCAGCGGCTCTGGAAGATCGAGCTGCCGAGCGCGCGGCCGACGATCCTCGCCGGCATCACGCAGTGCATCATGCTGTCGCTGTCGATGGTCGTGATCGCGGCGCTCGTCGGCGCGGGCGGCCTCGGCGTGCCGGTGGTGCGTGCGCTCAACAGCGTGCAGATCGACATCGGCTTCGAGGCGGGCATCGCGATCGTGCTGCTCGCGATCGTGCTCGACCGGATCAGCCGGCCCGGCCCCGGCCCGAACGAATGAACGCGATCGAGTTCCGGGATGTCGACATCCTGTTTCCCCGGGACCGCGGTCGGCGCGGCGAGCGCGCGCTCGCGGATGCGATCGCCCGACTGGACGGCGGCGCGAGCCGCGACGAGATCTCCGAGGCCTGCGGCGTGATCGTCGGCGTCGCGGGCGCGAGCCTCGCGATCGAGCCGGGCGAGATCTGCGTGATGATGGGCCTCTCCGGGTCCGGCAAGTCGACGCTCATGCGGGCGGCGAACGGCCTGAACCCGGTGACGCGCGGCCAGGTGCTCGTCGCCGACGGGAACGGCCAGATCGACGTCGGCCGCTGCAGCGCGGAGGAGCTCCGGCGCCTGCGGCGCGAGCGCATCGCGATGGTGTTCCAGCAGTTCGGGCTGCTGCCCTGGCGGACCGTCGCGGAAAACGTGGGGCTCGGCCTCGAGCTGCGCGGCGAGGCAGCGGAGGCGCGCAAGCAAGTCGTCGCGCGCCAGCTCGAGCTCGTCGGCCTCTCGAACTGGGCCGACCGCAGCGTCGCCGAGCTCTCGGGCGGCATGCAGCAGCGCGTCGGGCTCGCGCGCGCCTTCGCGACCAATGCCGACATCCTCCTGATGGACGAGCCCTTCTCGGCGCTGGACCCGCTGATCCGCGACAAGCTCCAGGACGAGCTGCTCGCGCTGCAGGCGCGCGTGAAGAAGACGATCCTGTTCGTCAGCCACGACCTCGACGAGGCGCTCCGTCTCGGCGACCGGATCTCGATCATGCGGCACGGGCGGATCGTGCAGACCGGTACGGCCCAGGACATCGTACTGCGGCCGGCCGACGACTACGTCGCCGAGTTCGTGCGGCGCATGAATCCGCTCAAGGTCCTGACGGGCGAGATGGTGATGCGCGCCCGCGCACGGATGGACCGCGCCGACGGCGTCTTCTTCCTCGACGCGGCGCGGCGCTATCGCCTGAGCGTCGACGCCAGCGATGCGCCGTCCGAGCTTCGCCTCGATGGGCAGCCACACCCGCTGCGTGCGGTCGCGGAGGAAGAAAACTGCGCCGAGGGCGAGCACTGCGTCATCGTCGCGCCGGCGAGCATCACGCTGCAGGCGCTCATCACGCTCCGCCGGCGGACCGGGCATCCCGTGGTGCTCGCGGAAGCCGGCCGGCTGCTCGGCGTCTGCGGCGAGGCGGAGATCATCGCGGCCCTCGCGGGGCGCAACGAAGGAGCGGCGGCACCATGAAACAAGCAATCGGATTCCTGCCGGCCTGCGTGCTGGCGCTCGCGTGGACGCTGCCGTCCGCGTCTCTGGCGGCGGAGGCCAAGGCCATTCCGACGTTCGACCTGCAGGGGCATCGCGGCGCCCGTGGGCTGCGGCCGGAAAACACACTGGCGGCTTTCCGTTACGCGCTCGGGCTCGGCGTCACGACGCTCGAGCTCGATTGCGGCGTCACGAAGGACGGCGTCGTGGTCGTGAGCCACGACTCGCTGCTGAATCCCGACATCACGCGCGGGCCGGACGGACAGTACCTCGCGAAGCCGGGCCCGGCGATCGTCGACGTCACCTATGACGAGCTCCGGCAATACGACGTCGGGCGCATCCGCGCGGGCAGCGACTACGCCGCGAACTTCCCGGACCAGCAGGCGGTGGACGGCGAGAGGATCCCGCGCCTCGTCGACGTGTTCGCCCTCGCGAAGCAGGCTGGAAACACAACCGTGCGCTTCAACGTCGAGACGAAACTCGACCCGCTGCATCCGCTCCAGACCTTGTCGCCGCTCGCCTTCGCGCGCGCACTGGTCGACGTCATACGGGGCGCCGGCATGGCATCGCGCACGACGATCCAGTCCTTCGACTGGCGGACGCTCCGGCTGCTGCGCGAGCTCGCGCCGGAGATCGAGCTCGTCGCGCTGACCGACCAGCAGCCGGACGAAGACACCATCGAGGCGGGCAAGCCCGGCAAGTCGCCGTGGCTCGGCGACCTCGACGTGGACGACCACGACGGCAGCGTGCCGCTGCTCGTGCGGGAGCTCGGCGCCAAGGTCTGGTCGCCGCACGCGCGGGATCTCACGCCCGCGCTCGTGATCGAAGCGCATTCGGTCGGCATCTCCGTCATTCCGTGGACGGTGAACGATCCGAAGGACATGGCGCAGGCGATTGCGGCGGGCGTCGACGGCCTCATCAGCGACCGTCCGGATCGGCTGCGCGCGCTGCTGGAGTCGAAGGGCATGGCCGTGCCCGCGCCGACCCCCGTGAAATGATCGGATTGCTGAAGCCGGCGGCGGCCGCCCCGGCGCTGCCGGCCCGCCGCGTCGACGCCGAGTACCGGCGGCTGCGGCGCCGCGTGTTCATCGGAATCTTCATCGGCTACGCCGGCTACTACCTCGTTCGCAACAACCTTGCGCTCGCGATCCCCGACCTGCTCGCGGAGCACCCCGAGTACAGCAAGGCGGAGCTCGGAACGGCGCTGACCGGGCTCTCGGTCACCTACGGCATCTCCAAGTTCCTGATGGGCTCGGTGTCGGATCGCAGCAACCCGAAGTACTTCCTGCCGCTCGGGCTCCTGCTCTCGAGCGCGATCATGGCCGCGTTCGGGCTCAACGGCGCGCTTCATGTTTCGCTCGCCGCGATCATCGGGCTGATGGCGCTCAACGGCTGGGTGCAGGGCATGGGCTGGCCGCCCTGCGGCAAGTCGATGGTGCACTGGTTCAGCCTGAAGGAGCGCGGCACCGTCGTCTCGACGTGGAACACGGCGCACAACATCGGCGGCGCGCTGGTCGCGAACCTCGCGCTAGTCGGCGTGACGCTCTTCGGCGACTGGGGCGCGAAGTTCTACTTCAACGCGGCGGTCGCGGCGGCGATCGCGATCGGCGTCTTCTTCCTGCTGGAGGACACGCCCCAGTCACGCGGCCTGCCGCCCGTCGAGCGTTGGAAGGACGATTACCCGGCCGGCTACAGCGAAGCAGACGAAAAGACACTTCGCTTCCGCGAGATCTTCCTGACGTACGTGCTGCCCAACAAGTACCTCTGGGCGATCGCCATTGCGAACGCCTTCGCCTATTTCGTGCGCTACGGCGTGGTGAACTGGATCCCGACCTATCTTGAGACCGCGAAGGGGTTCTCGTTCCAGGAATCGAGCATCGCCTGGTCGCTGTACGAATACGCGGCGATCCCGGGGACGATCCTGTGCGGCTGGCTCTCGGATCGCTGGTTCAAGGGCCGCCGCGCGCCGATGACCATCCTTTTCATGGCGCTGACGCTCGCCGCCGTGATCGTGTACGCACTGAACCTGCACGGCCCGCTGTGGGTCGACTACGCCGCGCTCTTTGCGATCGGCTTCCTGGTCTACGGACCCATCATGATGATCGGCCTGCACTCGCTCGACCTCGTGCCGAAGAAAGCTGCGGGCACGGCCGCAGGCCTCACGGGACTCTTCGGCTACGTGTTCGGATCGGCCATCGCGGGAACCGGCGTCGGCTGGATCGCCGACCGCTGGGACTGGAACGGCGTCTTCATCACGATGGTCGCCTGCTGCGTGCTGACGATCTTCTTCATAGCGCTTACGCTGCACCATCGCGCATCCAGCACGACGCGCGACGTCGCCTGAGCCGGCAACTCAGCGAGCGAGTGCGCGGCGAAGCGCCGCCTTCCATCCGCTGAGCAGTTCCTCGCGCCGCTCCGCCGCCATCGCGGGCCGGAACTCGGCGTCGCGCGCCCAGGTCGAGGCCACCGCGGCCAGGTCAGGCCACATGCCCGTCGCGAGGCCGGCGAGGTAAGCCGCGCCGAGGGCCGTCGTCTCGATCTGCGCGGGGCGCTCGACGCGTGCGCCGACGACGTCGGCGAGGAACTGGCAGAACCAGTCGTTGGCCGCCATGCCGCCGTCGACGCGGATCGCCGCGGCGCGCTCCGTGCCGTCCGCCGACATGGCGCGCGTGAGGTCGAGCGTCTGGTAGGCAACCGATTCAAGCGCCGCGCGCGCGAGATGTGCCTCGGTCGCGTCGAGCGTGAGGCCGCAGATGAGGCCGCGCGCATCGGGTCGCCAGTGCGGCGCGCCGAGGCCGACGAAAGCCGGCACGAGGTAGACGCCGTGGCTGTCCGGCACCCGCGCGGCGAGCGCCGCGGTATCGGCGGCGTCGCGGATCACGCGGAGGCCGTCGCGCAGCCACTTGACCGCGGCGCCCGCGACGAAGATCGATCCTTCCATCGCGTAGGTCGTGCGGCCGCCGATCCGGTAGGCGGGTGTCGTCAGCATCTGGTTGCTCGAGCGCACGGGCACATCGCGGGTGTTGAGCAGCAGGAAGCAGCCCGTGCCGTAGGTGGACTTCGCCATGCCGGGCTCGAAGCAAGCCTGGCCGACGAGGGCGGCCTGCTGGTCGCCGGCGATGCCGCCGATCGGGATCGCGCGGCCCAGCCATTCGGCGTCAGTCTCGCCGTAATTCGCGCTGCTGTCGCGCACTTCCGGCAGCAGCGCGCGCGGCACGTCGAGGAGGCGAAGCAGCTCCTCGTCCCAATCGCCGCGCCGGATGTCGAGGAGCATCGTGCGCGAGGCATTCGTCACGTCGGTCGCATGCACGCGCCCGCCGGTCAGGCGCCAGAGCAGGAAGCAGTCGATCGTGCCGAAGGCGAGCTCGCCGCGGGCGGCGCGCTCGCGCGCGCCCGGAATCTCGTCGAGCATCCAGGCGAGCTTGGTGCCGGAGAAGTAAGGATCGAGCAGCAGGCCCGTGTGCTCGCGGACGAGCGGCTCCGCGCCGTCCCGCCTGAGTTGTGCACAGGCATCCGCCGTGCGCCGGTCCTGCCAGACGATCGCGCGATGGATCGGGCGGCCCGTGCTGCGCTCCCAGAGGACGGACGTCTCACGCTGGTTCGTGATGCCGATGGCCGCGATGCCCGTGGCGCCGACGCCGGACTGCTCGATGGCCTCACGCGCCGTCAGGAGGACGTCGCGCCAGATGTCCTCGGCGTCGTGCTCGACCCAGCCGGGCGCGGGGTAGTGCTGAAGGAGCTCGCGCCGCGCAAGCGCGACGCTGCGGCCCTCGTCGTCGAAAACGACGCAGCGCGTCGACGTCGTGCCCTGGTCGATGGCGAGCAGATGCCGGGGCCGGTTCATTTGCTTATGCTGCCGGAGACTAGCACAGCGACATCGCGATCCATGACCGACGAACAGTTACGGGAGCTCCTGGCGGTTGCGGTGGAAGCCGCACTCGCGGCGGCCGGCGTGATGCGCCATTACTTCGGCAGCACGCGCCTCGGCCTCGTGCAGAAAGACGACGGCTCGCCGGTGACGCTCGCCGATCGGGAGGCCGAGGCGATGATCCGGGAGCGGCTGCTCGCGGCGCCTTCCGGGCCGCTCGACATCCTCGGGGAAGAAGAAGGCCTGTCGGGCAGCGGCACGCGCCAGCGCTGGACCGTGGACCCGATCGACGGTACGCGCTCGTTCGTGCGCGGCATCCCGCTCTTCGGCTCGATGATCGCGCTCGAAGACACCGTGGACGGGCGCGCGCTCCTCGGCGTCATTCACCTGCCGATGCTTGACGTGACGCTCGCGGGTGCTCCCGGCCTCGGCTGCACGCGGAACGGCGTGCCGCTGCAACTGCCAGAGTCCGTCGCGATCGGGGACACGATTATCGCCGTCGGTGACGTCGCGCAGTTCACGGAGGCCGGCCGCGAAGAGGATTTCCGGCGCCTGACGGCGCGGCACGGATATGTCCGCGCTTACACGGACTGCTTCGGGCACAGCCTGGTTATCGCGGGGCAGGTCGGCGCGATGATCGACCCGGCGCTGAATCCCTGGGACATCCGGCCAACCGAGGCGCTCATCGAAGCCGCGGGCGGCACGGCGATCCTCGCGCCCTCGCGCGTGGCGGGAAAGATCGACGCACTCTTCGGCAACCGCGGGCTCGTGGCCGATCTCGACCGCGTGCTTCGCTTCTCCGTGCGCTAGACGCCGCGCTTTCGCTCGAAGCGCGAGAGCAGGCCGGTGGCGACGGTCGTGACGAGCACGATGACCGCCAGCAGCAGGAACACGGCATGGCTGCCTTGTGTCTGCTTGAGCCAGCCGATCACTGGTTCCTGCAGGATCGGGCCGATCGACCCGAAGCCGTTGATGACGCCGGCGGCGAGCACGGCCTGGCGCCGGCTGCCGACTTCCATCGCGCAGGCACCGGAGAGGAGCGAGTCCGGGCCCATCGCCGTGAATCCGATCAGGCCGAGCAGGCCGATGAACAGCACCGGCGAGGAAAGCCCGACGAACCACATCGCGACGGTGAACACGAGGCAGCCGGCCGTCATCCAGAAGATCACGGGCGTTCGCCGCGAGCCGGGGATGCGGTCGGACCAGTAACCGGCGACGACGATGCCGAGGAACCCGACCCAGTCGTAGGCCGTGGACCAATAGGCCGCGACCGAGGCGTCCATGCCGAACTGCTCTCCCATGATCAGCACGGACCAGCTGTCCAGCGCGTAGCGAACGAAGCGGAGGCCGATGTAGATCAGGCCCATCGCGACGATGGAGGCGACGAATCCTTCGGGCAGCGGGGGCTCGCGGACGGAGGTCGAGTCGCGCGCGGCGGGCGTTTTCTCGTCAGGTTCCGGGTCGTCGCCGAGCGACAGGCCGACCGATTCCGGCCGCTCGCGCGCGTACAGGACGAAGTACACCGTGAACGCGAGCAGCACGATGCTGGAGCCGAAGAACGACCACGCCATCCCGAGCCAGCCGAGGAGGAAACCGGCCAGGGCTTTGCCGGCGATCGAGCCGACCTGGTAGCAGCTGCCCCAGATGCCGAACAGCGTTCCGCGCTCGGACTTGCGCGACCAATTGGCGAACAGGGCGACGTTGTGTGGCCAGCCCATCGCCTGGGCGAGGCCGTGGATGCCCATCGTCACGCACATCCACAGGAAAACGCTCGCGACCTCCGAGTCGACGAGCCACCCGAGGACGATGTTGCAGCCGGCGGCGACGCACATGCCCCAGGCGAGGACGCGCCGGCTCTCCATGCGCCGGCCGAGCCAGACCGCGACGAACTGCCCGAGCATGTAGGTGATGAGATAGATCGTCCACGGCCAGGCGACCTGGACGTCGTCGAAGCCGAACTGGTCCTTCAGCGGATGCTTCACGACCGCGTAGACCTTGCGGGCGAAGTAGAAGCCGGCATAGGAGAGCCAGGTCGCCGTGAAGAGCTGCATGCGATACCGGCGCAGCAGCGCAGCATCGCCGTTCACGCGTACTCCTGGCCGTTGAGCTCGAGCGTCCCGTCCGCGATGCGCGCCCAGAAGCGCGGCGGCAGGCTTCGGTAATCCGTGCAGGATGCACTCGCGAGCGGCCGGTTGGCCGGGACATCCGCCGCGCAGCAGGTGATGAACATCGAGCGCATGCCGGCCGCACGCGCGGCGAGGAGACCGGCGTGGCTGTCTTCGAACACGAGGCTTGACGACGGGTCGGCGCCGAGCGCGCGAGCGCCCTTCAGGAAACCTTCCGGGTCGGGCTTCGAGCGCGAGACCGCGTCGCCGCCGATCCGTGCTGCGGGCGCGATGCAGTCCGCGATCCCGAGCTTGGCGAGGAAGGAATCGATGACGGACCTCGGGCTCGAGGACACGACGGCGAGCTTGAGGCTCCGCGCGGCCTCGCGGACCGCCTCGGGCGATCCCGGCACGGGCTTCACGTCGGCGGCGATCTCCATCCAGTGGGCGAGCAACTCATGGGCGAGTGCGGCATCGGCCAACGCGATGCCGGAGCGTGCCCGCATGATGCCGGCGACGTGCTCCCAGGTGCGTCCGCGCGTCTCCGTGTTCGGCAAGGAGAATCCGGGGACGCCATGACGTTCCGCCACGACACGGATGGCTGTGTCCGTATGGATTTCGCTGTCGGCGAGCGTGCCGTCGAGGTCGAAGAGCACAGCCTGGATGGGCGCGGTGGAGCGCAACTTCGAAGCCCCCTACTGGTAGGTCCGTCCGCGATGGCGGATCCAGCCGGCCTCATGCTGCCCCTGGGGGTCGTGATGCGTCCAGTGCAC
>DATJFN010000053.1:0-6779 GCA_035495635.1 Steroidobacteraceae bacterium
AGCATCCGGGGCGGTGCCCGTTACTACCGGCTTGTCGAAAGGACGATTCCGCGGCGCATCCCGGAGCCCGACCGCACCTGGCTCACGCTCGCAGCCTACAACGTGGGCTACGGACACCTCGAAGACGCGCGCGTCCTGACGCAGCGTCGCGGGCAGGATCCGGACAGCTGGCCGGAAGTCCGCGCGAACCTGCCCCTGCTCGCGCAGGAACGCTACTTCACGACCTTGAAGCGCGGCTACGCGCGCGGATGGGAGCCGGTCGGCTTCGTGCGCAACGTGCAGACCTACGCCGAACTGCTGCGCTGGATGGTCGTCGACGAGCCGGCCTCAGCGCCGCCCGGCGAAAAACCCGCGAAGTAGCGCGCCGCATTCCCCGGACAGGACGCCGCCGTAGGCGTCGACGCGATGATTCATGGCGTCGGAGGCAACGAGGTTGAAGGCGCTGCCGGCGGCGCCCTGGCGCGGGTCGAACGCGCCGAAGACGAGCCGCGCGATGCGGGCGTGCGCCATCGCCGCCGCGCACATCGGGCAAGGCTCGAGCGTGACGTACAACGTTGCGCCTCCGAGCCGATAGTCGCCGGCCCGGGCCGCCGCGGCCCGCAGCGCCAGCACTTCCGCATGCGCGGTGGGATCGCGCGAAGCAATCGGCCGGTTCCACCCTTCTCCGATGACGGCGTCGTCGCGCACGACGACCGCACCGACCGGAACTTCGCCTTCCACCTCGGCACGCCCGGCGAGCGCGATCGCCATCCGCATCCAGGCTTCGTCGCGGCTCATCCCGGTGCTCGCCGTCGCTGCGTCATGTCGCGGCGACTCTGTTACGGCGCGCCGAGCGTCGTGTATACAACGTCTCCGCCCACGAGGGTCTCTAGAACGCGAGTTGCGGCGATCTCCTCCGCCGGAACCGAGAGCGGATTGCGGTCGAGGACGATCATGTCGGCGAACTTTCCGGCTTCCAGCGAACCGGTCACCTCGTCCTGGTGCAACTCATAGGCCGCATTGATGGTCGCGGCGCGGAGCACTGCCTCGGGCGACAGGCCCGGATCGTCCCCGAGGCGTCCACGATACTCGGCCGGTGCGTCTGGAGCATTCGTGCGCGTGACCCCGACCTTGAGCGCGAACCACTCGTCCAGCGCGTCCACCGGCCAGTCGCTGCCGAATGCAATCCGCGCGCCGGCAGCCGCAAGCAGGCCCGAGGGCTCCAGGATCTTCATCCGCTCCGGACCGAAGTAGTCCCGCAATCCCAGCGTGTCACCGGCCGGCTTGCCCCACTGAAAAGACAGGACCGCGGTCGTGTCGAGGGCCTTGTAACGGCCGAAGTCCGCCGGCGCGACGATCTCGTCGTGGGCGATGGCTGGCCGGATGTCCGCGGACGGCAGGGCCTTGCGCAGCGCGGCGACGCCGTCGAGCCCGGCACGGACCGCGGCGTCGCCGTCGGCGTGCATGTGCGGGTCGATGCCGGCGCGACCGAGTCCAATGAGCATCGTGGCAAGCTTGGCTGCCGGAAAATAGACATCCGGTCCTCGGCTCGCACCTTCGACCCAGCTTGGCGATTCTGCTGTTCCGGCATTCCGGCGATAGGGCTCGAGCATGGCGCCGGTGAGCGCCGGGGCCGAGATCACGCCGTCGAGGAACAGCTTTGCGTTGCGAACGGTGATGCCCGGCTGCGTCCCGATCGCGCCTTCGTCATAGCGCGACCTCAGCGACACGACGCGCGCGACGGCGGCGGCCGGATCGGCCGCCTCGGCCGGCTCGATGGTCACCGCGAAATGTGCGCGTGCCGTCAGCTTGTCGCTCCGCCGGACGGCGTCGAAGGCCGCGATGTCTGTATCGGCCGCGGACGCGTCGAGGAAGCTCGTGACCCCCTGCCGCTTCATGGCATCGAGTGCGGCGAAGGCCGCCTGCTCGTCGTCCGCGGCCGTCGGCTTCGGGAGCAGCGCGTCAAACACGTCCTGGGCGGCGTCCTCGAGCAGCCCCGTGGGCTCGCCGGCGGCATCGCGCCAGAACTTGCCGCCGTGCGGGTCCGGCGTCGCCGCCGTGATTCCCGCGAGCTCCAGCGCGCGCGAATTGGCGAGCATGCTGTGGCCGAAGGAGGAACGCACGACGACTGGGCGCTTCGTGCGAAGCGCATCGAGCGTCGCGCGGCTCGTGATCACGCCGGCGGGGCGCATGCTCTCCTGGAACCAGCTGACGACCTCGAGCCAGTCGTCCGCCCCGGCGGCCTTGGAGCCGTCGAGGCAAGCCTGGATGCCTTGCTGGAATTCAGCGACCGTCAGCGAAACATAGTGCAGGCTGCATTTCAGCAACGTCGATCCGGCCTCGACGGGGTGCATGTGGCCATCCACGAGGCCCGGCATCAGGAAGCGACCCGCCAGGTCCACGCGCGCCGTCGAAGGTCCGAGAAACCGAGTGAGCCCGGCGTTGTCGCCGACGTAGACAATCTTCCCGCCCTGAATCGCGAGGGCCTCTGCGATCGTGCCGCGGGCGTCGGCCGTGAAGACGACGCCGTTGAGGTAGGCGCGATCGGCCGAAGGCGCTGTACTTTCCGCCGCCACCGCCGGAACTCCGGCGAGGAGCAAGGACCCTGCCATGATGGCGCTTCGCAACATACTCATGCCCCTTGGAACCGCCGGTAGCATTGCGGCCTGAGCGATCGTACCGTACCTGCACCGACCCGTATCCCGCATGGCATTTCCCATGAAAGCAATTCCTGCCCTCGCCGGACTCTTCCTTGCAAGTATTTCCGGGCTCGGCATCCCGGCGTCCGCCGCCGAGCCTTCCCGGGACGGCATCTACTTTCCGGCCGCCACCACTCAGACTGAATCGGACGAATACACGCGCTATGAACTCCTCGCGCCCGAAACGGGCAAGTTCAGGATCACCTACGAAGTCACCGCCGCCACCGCGGGCGCCCGGTTGTTCTACAACCCCATTCGAAAAGGCAGCGTCGCGAGCGACGAGTCCGTCATCGACGCGATGACCGGCAAGCCGCTGCACTTCGAGGTCGTGAGCGGCGCGGACGCACGCAAGGACGCCTTGATGCCCGACGCCGAGCCCGATACCCATTACATCAAGGTGACACTGGCACGACCCGTTCCGGTGAATGGCGAAGCACGCCTCGTCATCGTCAAGACGTACGAGGACCGGAAGAGCTACTACATCGACGGCAAGACCATCGTATTCGATCGCCCGCTCGGTATTCGCCGCAACAAGGTGGTCCTTCCCGCAGGCTACGAAGTCATCGGCCTGAACCTGCCATCGCAGATCCTCACCGAGGCGGACGGCCGGATCGGCGTCAGCTTCGTGAACGGGACCGAAAGCGAGGCGCCGCTGGTGCTCCGCGCCGCAAAGGGCGCGCAGACGGGGGCCGCTGCGGCGCCAAGGCCGGCGACACAGAAGCGCAGCTGGGAGTCGCCGTTCGAAGGCGAGACCGAGGAAGATCGACTGGCCGAGCGCGCGCATCAGGACCGCGAAATCGTCTACTTCCTGCAGCAACCCGAATCGCACGCGTTCGCGCTCTATCACGACTACACCGAATCGCGGCCGGGAATCAACGGCTATGCCAACATCGTGCGCACGGGCAGCACCGCCAGCAATCCCTCGGCGAGCATTCTCGATACCGGCGAAGTCCTGCAGGCGAAGGAAATGAGCGGCGCCGAGATGGCGGAGATGAAGATCAATGCCGGTGAGGACGTCGACCCGAAGGCGCGCGTCGTGGTGATTCCGTTCGCGCCTGTGCAGGCAGGGCAGTCGCTGCGACTCCGGATCGCGGAGACCTACACGGCTCCCGCCAGCTACGGGCTCGAAGGCAACGAGCTCGTCTTCGATCGCAGCCTTGGTAGGCCGCGCAACGCCGTCGTCCTGCCATCCGGCTGGTACTGCACGTTCAACTCGATTCCCGCGACGGTGAGCCAGCTCCCCGGTGGCCGCGTGCAGCTCGACTACTGGAATGGCCGGCCCGAGCCGGTCGTGGTGCTGCTCAAGGCGGGCCGGAGAGTCTCAGATGAGCTCCAGCGCCTTCCTTAACGCGACTGCTCAGAGTCGCGGCGGTCGTCGGAGGATCACGTCGTAGTGTGGATCGTCCTTGACGGCGAGCCATGCCGGTTCGGGGTCCTCGAAGAAATTTGCGCCCGTCGAAAATGGCACGCGGAGCAATCGGCGCACCTCGGCATAACCCTCTTCCTTGCGGCCGGCCCGTACCAGGATGATGCTGCGCAGGAACGCGAGTTCCGGGCCGTTGGTGGCGTCGCGCGTCTCCGGGTCCCCGGCGATCCGCCGGTCGATGGTCGCGATCGCCTCATCGTGCCGGCCCTCCATGGACTGCACGACGGCCAGCAGTTCTGGATCGTCGGTACGCGCCTGGCCCCTCGCGATGGCGGCCGCCAGCATCTTCTCCGCCTCGCGGAAGCTCCGGGTCGCATTCGCGGCGTCACCGGCAGCGTAGTAGAGGAAGCCGACGCGATACTTGCGGTCGATCGGCGTGTCCGTCGGCACGGAGTCGAGGAGCCGGATGGCATCGAGGTAGCGTCCCTCAGCGCGGGCGATTTCCGTTGCGACTGCCGTGCGGTATGCCGGGTCGACCGCATCGCCGTGCGCATGCAGCGCGGCGCGCAAGGGCGCGACGTTCTGCTGCACGAAGCTCTCGATGCGTGCCCGGGTGAAATAGGGATCCGCGCTGCCCGGAAAGCGCTTCAGGTACAGCTCCGTCTGCGCAATCGCCTCGGGATATCGGCGGAGTCCGAGGTAGGTCGTGATCGGGCCGCCACTGTAGCGGTCATTGAGCGGATCGAGATCCCAGGCCCGGATGAAGTGCGGCAGCGCTCCATCGAAGTCCCCACGACGCCGCAAGGCGTATGCGAGCGCCGAGTGGGCGGACGCGAGATTGGGCCGGACGTCGACCACGGTTTTCAAGTCGACGATCGCCTGCGGCAGGTCCTGCGACACGTACATCGCGAACAGGCCGCGAGCGAGTAGCGCCTCCGGCAGTTTCGGATCGCTCGCGAGCGCACGCTCGAACGCCTGCCGGGCCGCCGCCGCGAATTCCGGCTGCGGTGAATTGAAATAGCTCCAGACGTTCACCTGGGCCAGGAGCGCCAGGGCGTCTCCGTAGTCCGGGTCGAGACGTAAGGCATCGGTCAACAGCCGGCGCGCCGCCGTGAGACGGACGGCGTCCTCCGTCGAGTTCTCGCGAATTGCCGCCACGGCCCGCAGGTATAGATCGTAGGCATCGCCGCTGTTGGTGCCGACACGGTCGAATTCGCCGCGCTCGAAACTCGACAGCGTGGCCGCGAGAGCGGTCGCCACCTGGCGTGCCACGGCGCTTTGCAGGTCGAGCAGGCGCCCCATATCGCGGTCGTAGTTGGCCGCGAGCAGGTGCCGGTCGTCGCGCGCGTCGACGAGCTGCACCGTGAGCCGCAGCGTCTGGCCCTCGCGCCGAATCGACCCCTCGAGCACCGAGCCGACGTTGAGGCGCTCGCCGATCGCCTTCAGGTTCTCCGGATTCCCCCGAAATTCCTGCACGGACGTGCGTGAAATCACGGTTAGGTCCCTGAGGCGCGCCAGCGCATTCAGGACTTCTTCCTGGAGTCCGTCGGCGAGGTAGGCATCCTCCTTGCGGCCGCTCAGGTTTTCGAATGGCAGCACGGCAATCGCTTTCCGACTGGCGACGGGCGCGCTCTCGGCAGCGACCGGCGCCGGGGCCTTGGTCGGCTTGCGCTCCTCGTCATCACGATCGCCGAACATCGCAACGAGTGTCGCCGCGGCGATCGACGCCAGGATGATCCAGGTCCGCGCTTGGCTCTTGGGCTTCGGCGCTCGGGCCACCGGCACTTTCGGAACCGACGGGCGCGTTTCGACCGCTTCGCCCGCCAGGAGCCGCTGCACCCGTGCGATGAACTCCGGTGTCGCCTCGCCCCCCTTCAACCGCGTCCATTGCCGCTCGCGAAAGGCGGCGGGTACGCGTGCCGCCACCTCGGGCGTGTCGTCGACCACCACGGGCAGGAGAAACGCATGATCGTCCGCCATCAGCTGCGAGCGCTCGACACCGAGACGCCATTCGAGCCGGAAGTAACCCTCGTCGCGCGCCTGGGTGTTCGCCGAGATCAGCGGCACGAAAAGCGCGCAGCCCTTGATCTGGCCGCGGATCGATGCATCCCAGGCATCGCCCCCGCGCAATTCGCTCTGGTCGAGCCAGACTTCGATGCCGTGGCCGCGCAGGCCCTCGCACAGGCGCAGGGCAGCCGCGGAATCCTGCGACGTGTAGCTGAGAAAGACGGCCCCGGTGCTCAACGGATCCGCCAGCGCCCCGGCACCGGCCCGAGACGCGTCACTTGCCTCATTCCCACTCGATCGTCGCGGGCGGCTTGCCGGAGACGTCGTAGACGACGCGCGAGACGCCTTTCACCTCGTTGACGATCCGTCGCGCGACGACGTCGAGGAACTCGTACGGCAGCCGCGCCCAGTGTGCGGTCATGAAGTCCACGGTCTCGACGGCGCGGAGCGCGATGACCCAGTCGTAACGGCGCCCGTCGCCCATCACGGCCACCGAGCGCACCGGCAGGAAGATCGCCATCGCCTGGCTGACGCGGTCGTAGAGATCATGCGCGCGCAGCTCCTCGATGTAGATCGCATCCGCGAGTCGCAGGAGGTCGGCCTGCTCCCGCGTGACGGCGCCGAGGATGCGGACACCGAGCCCCGGGCCCGGGAACGGATGGCGGAACACCATCTCGCGCGGCAGGCCGAGCTCGAGTCCGATACGGCGCACCTCGTCCTTGAACAGC
>DATJFN010000054.1:0-3351 GCA_035495635.1 Steroidobacteraceae bacterium
CCGAATTCGTCGAGCCGGCGGAAGTACCCGGATTGCCGGAGCTCGAGCAGGACGCGCGCGGCGGACTCCGGGTCCGCGAGCCCGATCCCGCGCACCTGTTCCGCGAGCGATTCGAGGCTGGGCTCCCCCGCCCAGGCCGCATCGAAGTCGGACTTGTGCGCCAGCGCAGGCTCGCCTCGGCCAAGCACCACGGCATCGAAGTGGGCGGTTACCCGGCTTCGCCTGCGGCCGAGCTCGGCCGCGAATGGCTCCCAACCCGCGAATCCCATCGATGCTGCGAGCCGGTCTCGCTCCGCCGCGTCGCCGGGCAGCGCATGCACCTGGGCGTCATGCGCCATCTGCAGCCGGTTCTCGACGCGCCGCAGGAAGGCATAGTCCTCCTGCAGTTCCGCGACGGCTGCGGCGGGCAGGAGCTTCGCGCCGGCCAGCCGCGGCAGCGCCGCGAGGAGCGAAGCGACCTGAAGTCCGGGCTCCGAGCCGCCGCGGATCAACTGCTGCGACTGCACGATGAACTCGATTTCGCGAATGCCGCCCGGCCCGAGCTTGACGTTGTCCCGCAGCTCCCGCCGCTCGACCTCGCGCGCAATCATCGCCTTCATGTCGCGCAGGCTCTCGTAGACGCCGAAATCGAGGTAGCGCCGGAAGACAAAGGGCCGCACGACGTCGTCGTAGAGCGCGCGGTAACGCGCGCCGCCGGTGATGGCGCGTGCCTTGACCCACGCGTAGCGCTCCCAGTCGCGCCCGTGCTGCTGCAGGTAGCCTTCGAACGCGGCGAAGTTCATCGCGAGCGGGCCCGGCTCTCCGAGCGGCCGAAGGCGCATGTCCACGCGAAAGACGATGCCCTCCGCCGTCCGCGCATCCAGCAGCCGGATGAGAGCCTGGCCGAGCCGGGTGAAGTACTCCTCGTTCGAGACGGCGCGCGGTCCGTCCGTTTCGCCGCCTTCGGGAAACAGGAACACGAGGTCGACGTCCGAGGAGAAATTGAGCTCGCCGCCGCCGAGCTTGCCCATGCCGATGACGAGAAGCTCCTGCGCGTCGCCGCGCGTCGACCGTGGCACACCGTAACGCGGTGCGAGCGCGCGAGCGGAGAACTCGAGCGCTGCGGCGATCGCCGCGTCCGCGAGCGCGGACAGTTCCGCCAGGGTCTCGACGAGCGGCGCCGCGCCCGTGAGGTCGCGCCAGGCGATGCGCACGAGCTCGCGCTGGCGCAGGCGCCGGAGCGCGTCCATGAAGGTGGATTGGTCCTGGATCCCTGCGACGAGCGTCGCCGCAAACGCCGCGACTTCTCCGCCGCGGCGCGGCCGGCCGAGCTCGCCGCTCGCGGCGAGTACGGCGATAAGCGTCGTGTCGCGCGTCGCGCAATCGGCGACGTACCCGCTCGCGGCGAAGACTTCGGGGAGACGGGCGGCGACGTCCGGGGGCAGCGCGGCGTCGTCGCCTCCGGCTTCGCGCCAGCGGCGGACGAGTTCGGCCGTGCGCTCGGTGATCACGAATATCGGCGGCGCAGCGCCTCGAGCGGCGGCCGCGCGAATTCGTCGACGGCGCGCTTCAGCGCGTCCGTCGCGGCCTCCCGCTTCGGCTCGGCGTCCGCCATGAACTTCGCGGGCCGACCCACGGGCGCCTTCGAGTCCATCTCGGCAGCGTCCTGCATGCGCGCGCGGAGGGCTGCGTCGACGCTCTGCGCGAAGTGCGGAGCGACCCGCTCCCAGACCGCGGAAGGAAGCGATGCGTAGTCGACGAGCGCGCCGCGGGCAGGGTCGAGGGCAGCGGCCGCCTCGCACAGCGCGCCGAAAGCGCGGGCGACGTACTCCTCGCGCGAGCGCGATGCGTCTGCCGGGTCGATCAGCTTCGCAAACGGCGCGGCCGGCCCATCGCCGTCCCAGATCCAGCCGGCCGGCTGGCGCAACAGCGACACGCCGACTTCGAGCGGATCGCGCAGGCACAGGACCCAGGGCGTCGACGGAAATGCTTCCGCGACCAGGTCGCAGGCGAGCGTGTTCCAGCTCGTGAGCTTCAGCACCCAGGGCTTCCGCGCGTGGCGCGCGAAGGCGCCGCCGAGCGAGCGAAGTGCGGCGACGACTTCGGCGCGGGGCCACTTCGCGGGCGGAAGCAGGATCTCGTTGACCGGCAGCGGCTCGGCGTAGACCACGAGGCCGACATGCTGCTTGAGCAGCTGCGAGACGAGCGTCGAGCCGCAGCGCGAGACGTGGAACACGATGCCTGCCGGGCCGGTTCCGGCAGTCCCTCGCCCGACGTCCTCGCGCGCGACCTGAACGACCGACTCGCGCGCCGGGATGCGCGCGATCGTCTCCTGCATGAACGGGTCCTGGAGTTCGGCGGGCCGGATCTCGCGCAGCGAGAAATAGAGTCCCGTCGGGTGCAGGGCGGCGCGCGCCGGCAGCCAGTCCCCTTGCATCGCCTGCATCCGGACGCTTCCTCGACAGGAACGGATGGCCAATGTTAACGTCCGGGCGCCATGGAATTCGCGGAATTTCTCGCGCCGTTCGATGCGGGCGTCTTCCGCTCGCAGTACTACGGCAGGCAGCCCCTGCACGTCCGCAGGACCGCCGCCGGCAAGAGCCTGCTGCCATGGGCGCGGTTCAATGAGGTGCTGGCGCTCACGCCCTACTGGAACGAGGAAACGCTCAAGGTCTACTTCAAGAGCCGCGCCGCTCTGCGCGAGAACTACTGCGACACCGCCGACCTGCGGCCCGGCGCGCCCGCTCCGGCGAATGCCGCCAAGGTGAAGGCGCTGATGGGGCTCGGCGCCAGCGTCGTCGCCAACCAGCTGCACCGCGTATGCCCCGAGGTGAACGTGGTCGCGGCGATGCTCGAGCGCGAGTTCGCAGCGCGCGCCTCGGCGAACGTCTACTGCTCCTTCCAGGGCGTGCAGGCTTTCCAGACCCACTTCGACCTGCACGACGTGTTCGCCGTCCAGGCCGAGGGCGAGAAGACCTGGCGCATCTACGAGTCGCGCGCCGACGCGCCGGTCAACCCGGTGCCGCCCGGCGACGAGTGGGAGAAGTGGCTCACCGACACGCGCGGCAAGCTCCTGTTCGAGGCGCAGATGAGGCCCGGCGACGTCCTCTACCTGCCGCGCGGCCAGTACCACGACGCGCTGACCGGTGATGCGGCCTCCCTGCACGTCAGCTTCGGCGTGCAACCCGCGACCGGCCTCGCCCTCTTCAAGCTGCTGGAGAGCGCGCTGACGCGCGAAAGCGAGTTTCGCGAATACCTGCCCGATGCGCGTGACGCGGGCGCGCTCGGCGCGCGCCTCGATAGGCTCGCCGACCGCGTCCGCGCCGTGATGACGTCCCCCGCCTTCGCCGTCGACGTCTCGAACCACCAGCG
>DATJFN010000055.1:0-64922 GCA_035495635.1 Steroidobacteraceae bacterium
CCCAGCCACACGCTTTCCCCAGCGCCGTGTTCGCCGACCCGGTTCATGCCGTCGTTCCAGTCGCCCGTGCCGATCAACGGCAGGCCATGAACGCCGGTGGCGAGGCTGCAATCGAGGCCTCGCGCGCAGTGCTCGAACAGCGTGCCCGTCTCCGGTGCCGTTTCCGGCCGGAAGAACGCCTCGTGCTCGCCCGCGGCGAGCGCGCGGCCCGCCAGGAACGGAACGGCTTCGTCGAGCATCGAGGCGTCGCCGGTCACTTCGACATGGTGCGCGGAGGCGTAGGCAAGCCAGACGCGATCGTCCGAGATTCGCGTCCGCACGCCCTCGCCGCTCACGGGCAGCCACCAGTGCTGGACGTCGCCTTCGACGAACTGCCGGCCCGCGGCCCGTAGCAGGTGCTCGCGTGCGATCGCCGGCTGAGTCAGTGCCAGCGCCATCGCGTCCTGTAGCTGGTCGCGGAATCCGTAGGCGCCGCTCGCCTGGTAGAACCCGCAGCGTGCCCACATCCTGCAGCTCAGCGTCTGATAGAGGAGCCAGCGATTCAGCATGATGTCCA
Source organism: Steroidobacteraceae bacterium (assembly GCA_035495635.1). Classification (GTDB taxonomy): domain Bacteria; phylum Pseudomonadota; class Gammaproteobacteria; order Steroidobacterales; family Steroidobacteraceae; genus SCUD01. The sequence goes on from DATJFN010000055.1 coordinate 557, forward strand.
TGGAGCGGTCCGGCGTCCGCACCTGCACGGTCCCGAGCACCGCGTCCCAGTGACGCACGACTGCATCGAGCGAAGCATCGATGTCGGCGGCACGGTAACGTGAGACGAGCGCCCGCATTTCGCGCTCGGTCGCGGCCTGGCCGAGCAGAAAGACGATTTCCGTCGCGCCTCCCGGTTCGATTTCGACCTGCGCCTGCAGCGCGCCGCAGCTGTCGAATCCGGCACCGACTCGCCCGGACAGCGGGGCGCTTCCTGCCAATGCGAGGGGATTCGCCAGCGTGCCGTTGCGGCCGAGGAACTCGCGCCGGTCGGTGGTCCAGGCAGCCTGCTGCCCACCGAGGTCGGCAAACGCGATGCGGGAACCAAATCCGACGTTCCAGGGATTACGCGCGAGCAGCGCGCCGGTTTCAGGATCGACCGCCGTCACGATCGACGGCGCCGAAGCCGCACGCGACGAGCCCAGCACCCATTCGACATAGGCCGTAACCGACAGACGCCGGACCTCCTCCGACGTGTTCCGGATCGTGAGTCGCGAAACCTTGATCGGGTCGTCGAGCGGCACGAACTGCAGGAGTTCGAGCGAAACGCCATTCGCCGCATGCTCGAACCGGCTGTATCCCTGGCCGTGCGTCGCGACATACGGCGACGTCTCGTTGCGAACCGGCAGCGCGGTCGCGCCCCACAGCTGGCCCGTGTCTTCGTCACGCACGTAGAGGGTTTCACCGGTCCGATCGGCGACCGGATCGTTCGACCAGGGCGTGATCTGGTTGTCGCGGCTGTTCTCCGACCAGGTGTATCCGCTGCCCTCGACCGCGGCCTGGAATCCGAAGCTGCGATTGGCGACAACATTGATCCAGGGGGCGGGCGTCGACCTCCCGGCATCGAATGTCGTCACGTACTCACGGCCATCCCGCGCAAATCCCCCGAGTCCATTGAAGTACTCGAGCTCAGGCAGCGTCGTAGTCGGCTGCCGTTGCGCTTCCGTGGAAGGCGGACGCGGCGGAGGCGGCGCACCGCCGGCGTAAGGTTCCCTGACGTGATCGAGCTGTTCCGCCACGGTGCCGCGGCCCGCGACCAGCACGACCCTCGCAACCGAGAGGAGCCGCGCCCGCGTTTCTTGCGAAATGAGGTCCGACCTCAGCACGAACACGGAGCCGCGCGTGGCATCCGCGCCAATTCGCGGACGCGACTGGCTGGAGCGGACCTGGGTCTCGAGGGCGACCTGCAGGTCCTGGATGTACGAAGCGGCGCGTTCGTTCAGGACCACGAGATCGACGGCGAGCAGTTTCATGCGCCAGTACTCGTGTGCGGCGAGCAGCTGGCGGACGATGCCGATCTCTTCGATGTCGTGGATTCGCACCAGGACGATCGGCAGGTCTCCGGATATGCCGTGCGCCCACAACTCCGCCGGCCCGCCGCCACCGCGACGAATGGTCTCCGACGACGGCCGCAGCGACGAATCGGCGTAAACGAGGTGCCCCGCGAGGCGCTGGTACAGGCTGGCGTCCTCTGCCCCGACCGCGAGGTATCCCAGCTGCACCTGTGCCTGGGTCCAGGCCAGCGTGGCGGCGCGGTCGAAGGCCGACGTGTCCCGGTGCTTGTCGACGAGGTCCAGCACGCCTTCACGCGAGGATGCGACCATCGTCCAGAATGCGATGTGCACCGTCCGGCCTGCCGGAATTCGCACGCGCCGGCGCAGCGCAAATATCGGGTCGAGTACCGTGCCGACAGTATTGGACAGTGGCCGGCCGTCCATGACCGCGACCGGCATGCGGATGGATCTGCCCCGGCCGAGGAAGCGCGCGCGGTCGGTTTCGACCTGCGGCCCGGCGATTTCCTCGCCCTCGAGCACCGCAAGGTGCGCCGCCCAGATTTCCGGCTCGCTCCCTGAGCGACGTCGCCGCGTAGCGAGGATGGCACCGGTCTTCGCGTCGAATTCAGTCTGCACGAACAGCTTCGAGAATGCCGCGTGCGCGGCATCGGCGCCCGGCGGCGCGAGCACCAGCTCGGCATAGGACGTGAACTCGATCTCGCGATCCCGGCCGCCCGAATTCGTGACCGAGACCCGCCGAACCTCCGCGTCGTATTCCGGCGACACGAGGATCTCGAGCGTCGTCGTCATCGTGCCGTCGCGCCGGAAGAACTCGGCGCGGTCCTCGGTGAAGGTGACCCGGTAGCTCTCCGGCTCGACACCGCTCGGCTGGAATGCCGCCGACCAAACGTCGCCGCTTTGCGCATCGCGCAGGAATATGTACGTGCCCCAGTCGTCGCGCGTGGGATCCTCGCGCCAGCGCGTAACGGCGAGGTCTCCCCAACGGCTGTAACCCGAGCCCGCGGCCGTCAGAACGACCGCGTAGCGGTAATTCGAAAGCAGGTGCGTCTCCGGCGCGGCACCGTGCGGCGAGCGGACACGCCGAACGGCGGGGGTCTCCACCGTGTGCACGGCGGCCGTCGTCCTGACTTCGTCTACCCGCGGATGCGCGACCGCGACGTTGCGTGGCGTGCGTTCCTGCAGAAGCAGCTCGGTCGCACGCACCATCGGCTCGGCGTGAAAGCGCGCCCGCATCGCACCGTCGAGAAGCGCATTGGCGATTGCCACGATCGTCATGCCCTGGTGGTGCGCCATGTGGGCGCGCACGACGGCGACTTCTTCGCCTTCCGGCAGGCGGGCGCGCGTGAAGTCGAGAGCCTCGTAGAAACCGTACCGTCCGCGCCCGCCGATAGCCTCGAGACGCGAGAAATTTGCGGCGGCCGCGTGCGGATCGACCATGGCGGCAAGTGCCGTCGCATAGGGCGCGACGACGGCGTTCCCGCCGAGGCCGCGCTTGAGGCCGAGCCCGGGGACCCCGAAGTTCGAGTACTGATAGGTGAACTCCAGGTCGCGGACATTGTAGGCGGACTCCGAGATTCCCCAGGGCACGCCGAGCTCGGCGCCGTAGCGGACCTGCCTGCGCACGACGAGGCGATTGGTCCGCTCGAGCAGGCTGCCGGAGGGCGCGCGCATGACGAGCGACGGCATCAGGTACTCGAACATCGAGCCGGACCAGGAGATCAGTGCGACGCCGCGGCCGAGCGGCGTGACGGCGCGCCCGAGCCTGAACCAGTGCCTTGAAGGGAGATCGCCCTTGGCGATCGCGATGAAGCTCGCGAGCCGCGCTTCGGATGCAAGCAGGTCGTAGCAGCCGGAGTCGAGCCGGTCCTCGGAAGCCCGGTAGCCGATGGACAGCAGCTTGAGCTCGGGCTCGAATAGGAACCCGAATTCCATCGCGTCCGCCATGTCGCGCGCGCGGGTCGCCAGCTCCGCGAGGCGCCGCTGCAGCTCATGCGACGCTTCCTCACCCTGGGAGAAATCGCGAAAGTGGCTCTCCACCGCGCGCAGCGCCGCTTGGGCCCAGAACTGCATTTCTGCGCCCCCGTCGTCGCCGCGCTCGCCGGCGAGCGCGCGCGCGACGTCGACCAGCGTCGCGGCGAGCGGCCTGATCTGCAGGAGGCGCGCGGCCACAGGCACGGCTCCCGGGTCATCCGCGCGCAGTGCAGCAGCCAGCGCGGCGAGCGCGTCGTTCACCTGGCTCCGCGTGATCGTCTGGGTCCGGCGATCATCGGACAGCGCCAGCGCGGCTTCCCTGCAAAGGTCCAGGCTGTCTTCGATCCCGGCTAGCACCGTGCGGACCGCCACGGGACCGCGCATCCACTCGCCGCACGCGTTGGCGAGTGCGATCAGGTGTCCGGCCAGGTTGCCGCTGTCCACGGATGAAACGTACCGCGGCTCCAGCGGGCGCAGGTCGCCGGTGTCGTACCAATTGAAGAAATGGCCCCGGTACTGCTTCAGCCCCCGCATCGTCGTCAGCGTTGCTTCGAGCCGTTCGACCGTGTCGATGGTCCCGGCCCAGCCGAAATCGCGCGCACTCGCCGCGGAAAGCAGGTAGACGCCGACGTTGGTCGGCGAGGTCCGGGACGCGACGATCGCCTTCGGGTCCTCCTGGAAGTTGTCGGGCGGAAGCATGTGATGCGCCGCGGTCACGAACGTCTCGAAGTAGCGCCAGGTACGCCGTGCGACCAGGCGCAGGGCGCGCGCATCTTCGGGCGTCACGGTGACGCGGCCCGCGACCGGCGGCGACCGGCTGACCCACCGCGCGACGGCGGGCGATGCGAGCCAGGCCAGTACGAACGGCAATGCGACCGGCCACGCACCGTGGCCCGACCACCCGACTGCGACCGCCGCGGCCACCGAGATAGCGACTGCCGAAATCATGTGCCGGTAGCTGCCGAGAATGCCGGGAAGCCGCCGCGTCGTGAGCTGCGCGGCCGTCACCCAGTCGAGCAGGTGCCGGCGGCTGACGACCAGGCGATACAACGTGCGACCGATCGCATCGACCATCAGCCATGCCTGGTGCGGCAGGAAAACGCACGTCAACACAATCCGCGAGACGGCGAGTCTGAAATCCTCGCCGAGCGCGCGAAAATGGCTGCTCGTGCTGATGCGAGCCTGGCGCGGCACCGCGGCGGCGAGTACGGGCAAGATCATGGGCAACGCGATCGTCGACACGATGAAGGACGTCCAGATGAGCGCCCCATGCAGGTGTAGCGTCCAACCTGCGACGAGCGCGGCGGCGCCCATGGTCGGCGAGAGCGACCGCCGCAAGTTATCCAGCATCTTCCAGCGGCCGATCGACGGCACTTGCCGGCCGAGGATCCACGGCAACAATTGCCAGTCCCCGCGTACCCAGCGGTGCAGGCGAGCCGCAGCCGTGTCATAGCGCGACGAAAATTCCTCGACGACCTCGATGTCCGATACGAGGCCTGCGCGCGCAAAAGTGCCTTCGAAGAGGTCGTGACTCAGCAGGGTGCCTTCACGTACCCGGCCATGGAGCGAAGACTGGAAGACGTCGACGTCGTAAATACCCTTGCCCGTGAAGGAGCCTTCGCCGAACAGGTCCTGGTACACGTCGGACGCGGCCGCGGCGTAGGGATCGATGCCGCCGAGGCCGGAAAAGACGCGCTGGTAGAGCGATCCTTCGGAGCCGATCGGCAACGAGGGCGTCACTCGCGGCTGCAGGATCCCGTATCCCTCGACCACGCGGCGACTGACAGAATCGAACCGCGCCCGGTTGAGCGGGTGAGCCATCTTGCCGATCAGGCGGCGCGCGGCATCGCGCGGCAGGCGCGTATCGGCGTCGAGCGTGATGACGTAACGGACGCCGGCCGGCGGGACGGACGTCAACCCTTCGCCGGCAACGAAAGTCGTGTCGGTTGCACCGCGCAGAAGCCGATTCAACTCCTCGAGCTTGCCGCGCTTGCGCTCCCACCCGATCCAGCGCTGCTGGTCCTCGCTCCAGACGCGCCGACGATGGAACAGCAGGAACCGGTCGCCGGCGCCCGCCGGCCCGTATTTCCGGTTCAGGCGCGCAATGCCCGTGACCGCCGCTTCGAGGAGCTCCCGGTCACCTTCGACCTCCTGCGCAGGCGCATCCGTCCAATCGGACAGCAGTGCGAAATGGATCTCGCGGTCCGGATCACCGAGGTGGAGGATTTCCAGGTTCTCGACCTGCTCCTCGATCGACTCGTGCGTGGTCAGCAAGGTCGGCACGACCACGATCGTGCGCAGCTGCGGAGGAATGCCGTCGCGCAGGGCGAGGCCCGGGAGTATCGTCGCGCCGTATCCGCGCGTCACGGCGCTGTTGACGAGAGCAAGCGCTGCGTCGATCGCCGGAATCAGGCCGAGCGCGGCGAAGGCTCCGATCCAGGCACGGCCGATGCCAGTGCCCGCCAGCATGACGAGCGGCAGGGCGAGAATGATTGCGGCGATGACGAAGACCGCGCCGACGTAGCCGCCGAGGCCCATTGCGGCGCCCAGCCGCTCGCGCCAGGTATGGAGTGGCGCCCGAAATCCGATCCTCGCCTCGAACTTGCGGCGCCCGCCGGCGATCAGCCAATACCCGGGATCCCGCGTTCGTTGGCCAGGATCGTCATCCAGAGGCGCCTCGCTTGCGGCCGCGAGCGCCGCATCCACGATCGCTTGCTCCGAAAGCTTCGAACCGCGCGCCAGCTCCTCGATCGCATTGCGGTAGGCATTGCGCGTCGGAAAATCCATCTCGGCGAATCGGCTGCCGCGACGCAGCGAGTCATCGATCAGGCTGACGCTCTCGACCAGCGCCGCCCAGTCCACCTCGGAGATCAGGCGCATGCTGGTGATGACGTTGCGCACCGTCACGTTCGTGGCGCCCTGCCGCTGATGCTCCTCCTGCACGATCTGGTCGACCGTGGCGCCCTGTTTCGCCAGCCGGCCCTCCAGCCATTCCAGGGCCGGTGTCACCTTGGGATCCTGGTCGCGCAGGCGCTGCACGAGTTGCACGGCAAAGGACACGGATAGCGGCGACCGGTCGTGCCGCCGCAGCATCGCGGCGATCTGCTCCTGGCTCGCGGCCGCTCCCAGCAGGCGGTCCGCGAGCCTGTCCGCTTCGCGGCGCGCGATACGGCTGGCGACGATCCGCCGCGACGCGCGGCGAAGGTTCTCCACCAGCACGATTCGCAGCGTGATCGCGATGGCCCAGAGCTCGCCGATCGCCAGCGGCTGGACCTGCTGGTACGCACGCACGAAGCGTCGCAGCATGCCCGGATCGAAGCGGCTGTCCGTATGCGCCACGAAGGCCCAAGCCACCCCGAACACCCGTGGGAATCCGGCGAACGGCCCGGCGGAGAGCTTCGGTAGCTGCCGGTAGTAACCGGCCGGCAGGTCGTTGCGGATCTCGCGGATCTGCTGTTCGACGAGGGGAAAATTGTCGAACAGCCATTCCGCGGACGCCGTGAGGGTGCGACCCTTGGCGACCGCCCGCGCGATCGCTCGATTGGAGGCGAGCAGAACCGACGCGTTTTCCTCCAGACGGGCCGCGAGTGATCGCCCGCGTGCCCGGCCCACGGTGACGGGCTGCGCCTCCGCAAGGCTCTTCGCGTGCTGTTCCAGTCTCTCGGCGCTGAAGAGCTCCTCGCGGATGGGCTCTTCGCTATTCCACGGCGCAGCCCGCGACCCGTAGCGCTGGTTGAACGCCGTGCGGAGTGACATGATCCTTTGAGTATAAGGGCATGCCATGGCGACCGAGCTGCTGTTCCGCGACGACGCCTACATGAAAACAGCCACCGCGCGCGTCCTCGCCGTGCGCGACGGCAAGGTCGAGCTCGACCGCACGATCTTCTATCCGCTCGGCGGCGGCCAGCCGGGCGACACGGGCTTCCTCGTCCGCGATAACGGCGAGCGCATCGCGATCGCCGACACGCGCAAGGGCGACGCCCCCGGCGTCGTCGCGCATCACCTCGCCGCGGGCGCGGTGCTGCCGGAGGTTGGCGAGGCCATCAGCCTCGAGATCGACTGGGACCGACGCTACGCGCTCATGCGCCTGCACACGGCGCTGCACGTGATGTCCTGCGTGGTCGTCGCGCCGGTGACGGGCGGCAACATCGCGCCGGACAAGGCCCGGCTCGACTTCGATATCGACATGGCGCTGCTCGACGCCGGCAAGATCGCCGCAGGCACGAACGAGCTCATCGACCGCGCCGTCGCGACCGAGAGCGTCTGGATCACGGACGAGGAGCTCGACGCGCGGCCGGAGCTCGTCAAGACGATGAGCGTGCAGCCGCCGCGCGGCCAGGGGCGCATCCGCCTGCTGCGGATTCCAGGGATCGACCTGCAGCCCTGCGGCGGCACCCACGTCGCCAACATCGCCGAGATCGGCGGCATCCAGGTCGTGCGCATCCGGAACGAGGGCAAGCGCAACAAGCGTGTGGAAATCACGCTCACAGGCTAGACTACGCGCCCTTTTTTTCGCCCCGGGAGACGGCCATGCGACGGATCGTGAAGCTGACGGGACTGGCGTCGGGACTCCTGGCCGCCAGCGCGGCGACGGCGGCCGACTGGTCGGGCAAGGGCACGCTCGGCGGCGTGCTCGCACGCGGCAACACCGAGACCGAGACGTTCAACGCGAACCTCGACGTCGCGACCACGGTCGACCGCTGGACGCACAAGTTCGGCGCCTCGATCCTGCACACGGTCAATGACAACGTCACCTCCGCGGACCGCTGGGAGGCGCGCGCCGAGACCAACTACGCGCTGACCGAGCGCAGCTACCTGTTCGGCACTTTCCGTTACGAGGACGACGCCTTCACGGACTTCTCCTACCAGGCGACGCTCGCGGGCGGCTACGGCTACAAGTTCATCATGACCGAGGCCACGAAGCTCGACGGCCAGCTCGGCGTCGGCTATCGCAAGGCGGAGCTCCAGCTCACCGGCGAGTCGCAGGACAACGCAATACTGCGTGGCGCGTTGAACTTCGAGCACAAGCTCACGGCCACGACCCTCGTTTACGACCGGTTCCTCGTCGAGGCCGGCGAAGACAACACCTACCTGCAGAACGCGCTCGGCCTCGAGGTGAAGATCAACGAGACCTTCGCGCTCGGGCTCGACTACCAGGTCCGGCACAACACCGACGTGCTGCCAGGGACCGAGGAGACGGACCAGCTCCTTACCGCCAACCTGGTCTACGGCTTCAAGTAAAGGGGACGCGCCCCTTTAAAGTTCAGTCGATGACGACGCCGTTGTGCGCGAGCAGTCGCGCCAACGGCGCCAGCTCCTGGCGGTAATTCCGCCACAGGTCGAGCGAATCGCGATAGATCGGCCGGCGTACCTGCGCCGCGCTCGCCGTCGATGTCGCAGCCGGGTTCTCATGGAAGCGCAGGCACTCCTCGCGCCATTCGAGGCCGCAATGCGCGAGCAGCCGGCGCGTCGCGCCTTCCTGGTCCTCGACGATCGCCTCGTAGTCGAGGTCGAGGAAACGCCCCGGCAGCAGCGCGCGCCAGTAGTTCATCAACCGCTGGTAGGCCAGGTAATAGCTGCCGAGGTCGCCCAAGTTGTACGAGAACGGGTAGCGCGTCCGGAACAGCGTCTTGAACATCGCGTAGCAGGACGCCATCGGGTGGCGCCGCAGATGCACGATCCGCGCGCGCGGCAGCGCCTTCGCGATCAGGCCGAGGTAGCGGTAGTTCAGCGGCGTGCGATCGACGACGAACGCGCGCGTGTGGCCGTAGCCCTGGATCGCGGTCCAGTACGACTTCCCGAGCGCCGCGGGGTCGACGCGAGCCGCCGCCTTGATGAGGTCGTCCGGGCTCGCCGCGGGACCCGCGGTGCGCGCGACGGCAAGCTGGAGGTCGTTGACCTCGCCGACCGATGCGACCTGCTCGTGGCGGACCAGGATGCGCTCGACGAGCGTCGCGCCGCTTCTCGGCAGGCCCACGATGAAGATCGGTCCCTCGACGTCATGCCCCGGACCCGCGGAGTCGAACCAGTCGCGGTCGAAGCAGCGGATGATGGTGGCGATCGACTGCTCATCGGTCTCGACGCGATAGGAAAGCGCCTTGCGGCGCGCCGCCGCGCCCATCGCAAGCGCCTCGAACGATTCCGCGTATTCGCCGAGGTCCTCGAGCTCCTTTGCGAGCGCGTAGTAGAGGGCGACGGGCGCAGCGCCAGGCGAGCGTCCCGCGAGCGCGATCTTGAGCGCCGCGACGTGATTGCGCTCCGGCGTCTGGCGGCGGAGTGCCGCGCGGTTGTACCAGGCATCCGCGTCGTCCGGCGCGCGCGTGATGAGCTCGTCGAGGAGCGCCTCCGCCTCGTCCATGCGGCCGATCGCGATCAGCGCACTCGCCTTGGTGTGCGCAGCCGGCGCGTCGTAGGGTTTCAGCGTCGCGACGCGGATCGCGCAGGTCGCCGCCTGCGCGTGCTGGTTGAGGTGGGTGTGGAATTCCGCGAGACGGCGCCAGGTGCCGCTGTCCGCGCCCGCGGCGCTTTCGATCGCCGTGAGCTCGGCCCGCGCGCCCGCGATGTCGCCAGCGTGCATGCGCGCCTCGATCTCCGCGAAGCGCGCGACGCTGCTTGTCGGGTCGAGCGCCAGCGCGCGGCGCGCCGTGTCGAGCATCCCGCGATAGTCGCCGGACATCTGGTGAATGCGCGCGGCGAGGAGCCAGCCCTCGACGCGCTCCGGTTCGCGCATCAGCAGCGCGTCGCAGAGCGTCCGCGCCTCGTCGATCTGGCGCCGCTGCAACAATCCGTCGATGCGGCGGATCTCGGCCGCCGCATTGGCTCCGTCCCTGGAATCCGTCACGCCAGCCGAATCCTCATCGTCCGCCGCAGCAGTATGAGGCTCGTGGCGGCCTGCAGCCACACGCTCGCGACGGACAGGTACCAGACGTGGTGTATGCGATGCCAGGGCGTCGTCGAGAGCCAGATCGCGGGGATCATGAACGTGAGGATGCGCGACGACGTCGAGCCGAGCGCCGGCCAGGTATGGCCGAGGCCCTGGAAGATGCCCGAGCAGGTGAAGATGAGGCCGGACGCGATGAAGTTGAACGAGATGATGCGGAGGAAATGCGAGGCGACCTCGATCACCGCCGGGTCCTTCGTGAAGCCCTGCGCCAGCAACTCCGGCTTCGTCTGGCAGAGGAGCGTCAGCACCGCCATCAGCGCGATGCTGACCTTCGCCGCGGCGCTGAAGGTCTCGCGCACGCGGCCGTACTGGTGCGCCCCGTAGTTCTGCCCCGCGATCGGGCCGGTCGCGAAGGCGATCGCCATCGCCGGCAGGAAGATCGACTGCATGAGGCGCGTGCCCAGCCCGAATCCCGCCTGCGCCGCCGCGCCGAAGTCGCGGATGACCCAGTAGATCACGGCCATGTACAGGAACATGAAGCCGAACTCGCCGCCCGCCGGCGCGCCGATGTTGATCATGCGGCCCCACACGGGAAGCCGCGGCTCCCAGGTCCCGGGCCGGATGTGGATGTACTTCTCGAGCTTGCGGAAGTAGCCCGCGAGCATCGCCGAGCCGACTGCGACGGCGATCGAGCTCGCGAGCCCCGCGCCCGCGACGCCCATCGGATGCCCCGTGATCCAGCCCGCGATCAGGATCGGCGCGAGGACGGCGTTCAGCAGCACGGTCACGACCTGCACGATCATCGTCGGCTGCACGACACCGGTGCCGCGCAGGCCCGACATCATCACGTTGTTGACGTACTGGAGCGCGAGCCCCGGCAGGAACCAGTGCAGGTACGTCGCGCCGGCCTCGACCGTGGCCGGGTCCGCGCCGACGGTTTTCATGTAGGCATTCGTCAGGAGGTAACCGCCGACCAGCGTGCCGGCCGTGCACACGAGCGCGAGCGAAAGCGACTGGTTGAAGACAAGGTCGGCGTCCTCCGGATCCTTGCGCCCGACCGCCTGCGACACGAGCGCCATGGTGCCGACGCCGAGCGTCTGGGTCAGCGCCATCACGACGAACATCGCGATGCCCGCCGCGCCGACGCCCGCGAGCGCGGCGTCGCCGAGCTGCGCGACGAAATAGAGGTCGATCAGGAGGTAGAGCGTCTGCGCCAGCATGCCGGCCGCGATCGGCGCCGCCATGGCGATGAGATGCCCGGGAATCGGGCCTTGGGTCAGGTCGCGCATGAAGAGGCGTAAGATGGTACATGACGGCCGGCGCCGGCCGTCGTATTAACCAGAATCAGGGGGAATCTCGATGAATCGCATGTATGCGGCTGCACTTGCGGCGGCCGGACTCCTCGCGCTAGCCGGTTGCCAGAAGGCGACGGACAGCGCGGCATTTGAAACGAAAGCGAAGGCCGATGTCCGCGCCTGGCTCGCGGCGTTCAATGCCGGCGACGTCGATACGATCGTTGCCTTGTACGCTCCGGATGCCGTCGTGATGGCGCCGGGCAATGCGTCGGCGACCGGCCACGATGCGATCCGCGCGCTGATCCAGAAGGAGAGCGCAGCCATGAAGCCGGCCGGCGTCACCCTCGCTGCCAATGACGACGACAAGGCCGCCGCCTCCGGCAACCTCGGATGGCACTCCGGCTCCTATGTCGTGAAGGACGCGAGTGGTGCTGTGGTCGACAGTGGCAATTACATGGAAGTCCAGCAGAACATCGACGGAAAGTGGCTGATCATCCGCGACATCTGGAACTCGGATCGCCCGCCGCCGGCGCCGGCGCCGGCCGAAGCGCCGCCCGCCAGCTGACCTCAAAGGGGACGGTCACATTTAAAAGTGACCGTCCCCTTTAGAATTTCCAGAGGACGCCGAGCGAGGGCACGAGCGGCAGCGAACCGCGCGGCTCGACGTCGAGGAAGACTTCCGGCGTCTCGGTGTCCTCGAGCTGGTACTCGACGCAGCAGTCGTTGATCCGCTGGGTGACGTTGCTCACCTCGAGGAACGCCGACAGCTCCCCCGCGTTGCCGATGTCGAATCGCCGCGCCACGCGGAAATCGAGCCGCGCATAGTCCGACAGGTTCTCCGCGTTCCGCTTGCCGACGTCCGCGAGCGGGAACGGCTCGAGCGTCTCGAGCTCGACCTCCGTCGTCGGCCATCCCTGGTGCCACGTCGCCGCCAGCGACGCCTCCCACAGGCTCCCGCGCCAGGTGAGCCCCGCGCTCAGGTAGTTGCGCTGGTCCCAGCTCCGGTGCAGCCACTCGCCGTCCACGCGGTCGAGCACTCGCGACTGCGTGTACGCCGCCCAGCCCGAGAACGACTCCGTCTCGTAGCGCAGAGAAATCTCCGCGCCCTCGGCGAGCGCCGACTCGGGACCGATGAGGATGCGGTCCGGCTTGAGCTCCGGCAGCACGAACGTCGTGTTCAGGAGGTTCTCGTGGCGCGCGAACGGGTGCTCGTAGTCCTTGCGGTAGAGCTCGAGGCGCATCGTGAGCGACTTCGAGAGATCCTGCTCGACGCTCGCGACCCGGTGCGTCGCGCGCTGTGCGCGCTGGAACTCGGTGTCGCCGTCCGAGACCTGCAGCTCGTTGATCGCCTGCGCCTGGTAGTAGCGACCCCAGCCGAAGCGCAGGCGCGTGCCTTCGCTCGGCTCCCACATGAGCACCGCGCGCGGGCTCCATTGCGAGGCGCTCTCTTCGGAGATCGTCTCCGTGTCCCAGCGGATGCCAAGGTCGGTCGCGACCGTCGCGGTCGGCTCGAAGCGCCAGTTGAGGTAAGCCGCGGACTGGTGCCCGGACGGGCGCACGTGGATGTCCCGCGTGCGCGTCGGGTCGGTCGGCGCGCCGGGCGTCAGGAACAGGAGCTCGAACGCGGCTTCGTCCGTGTAGTCGTAGCGGCCCTCTTGCTCGCGCCACTCGAAGCCGGATTGCAGCAGGGATCGGCTGCCGATCCGCCACCAGCCGTCGGCCTGCAGCGAGTCGATCGTGAAATGCCGCTCGTCCGCGAGCGAGCCGCTACCGATGCCCGGCAGGTCCGCTCTGCCCGTGCGCTCGCTCTCGAGAAGGGTCCGCGCGGCGAGCACGCGGCCGCCGAGCCCGTCCGGCGCGCCGAGGTCGAAGCGCAGCCAGTAGTACTGGTCGCGGTACTCCGCCACCGCTTCCTCCTCCTGGTCGCTGTCGAAGGCGGTAATCCGGTCGTTGAACGTGAGGAAATTCACCGACGCCGCGAGCCAGTCGTTGAAGCGGTGGCCGGCACGGCCGTACCAGTCGTCGTACTCCGGCTGGCCGAGCGGCGAGTCGATCAGGTCGAAGAAGAGGTCCATGTTGCCGCGTCGCGCGGCGAGCGCCCAGTCGGTCGAACCATCCTCGGTCGCGCCCTCGAACGAAGCGCCCGCCGTGAAGAATGACGCGACCGCCTGCCCCTGGAAGCCCTTGCCCGCGAGCCGCGGCGCGATGTCGACGACGCCGCTGCTGCGATCGCCGAACGCGACGGGAAAGCCGCCCGTGTAGATGCGCACGTCGCTCACGATCGCCGGGTCGATGCTGCTGAAGACGCCGAAGAAGTCCTTCAGGTGATACGGGTTGTAGAGGCGGAGGTCATCGAACCGGACGAGCGTCTCTTCCTCGGTGCCGCCGCGCAGGTGAAAGCGGCTCGTGAAATCCTGGCCCGCGACGCCCGGGAGGCGCGCGACCGCCCGCACGGGGTCCTCGCCGAGGTCCGGCAAGGATTCGAGCTGTGCGGCATCGAGCACGGTCGCGGAGATCTGCTCGCTGCCGAACTGGTAGTGGCTCGCGCTCACGACGACGGCGTCGATCGGCGCGGGAGCCGGCGTATGCGAGAAGCCGGGCGTCGCATGCCGCGTCGCGCGCGGCGGCACGCGCACCAGCATCAGCGTCCCGGAAGGACCATCCTGCACGGCGATGCCGTACGGCGCGAGAATCTCGGTGAGCATCGCGCGCGGCTCGGTGGCCTGCGGCGCGCCTTCGACGCGCATCCAGGGCTTCACGAGGTCGCTGCTGTAGAGGAGCTGCACGCCGCCGGCGCGCAGGTCCTCGAGCACCGATTCGACCGGCAGCCCGCGGTAGTCGGCGGCCTCGGCGGCCGCCGCGAGCGGGACCAGGAGGAGCGCGAGCGTTCTCACGGGCCGGTCGGTGCGGTGCTCCGGGCCCGGATCTCCATCGTATCGCCGTTGAGCTCGACCGCGAGGTCCGTGGTCGCCAGCATCGCCTCGAGCGCCGCCATCGGCGAGAAGTTACGGATGTCGCCGTGCAGGATCACGGCGGAGGCGCGCTGCTCGACGAGCGGCGACTCGTAGGTAAGCTTTCGTCCCGTTTCGCGCGCAACCCACGAGATGAGGTCCGCAGCTGGCTTGCCGTCCATGTCGGGCATCGGCGCGATCGCCTCGGCCCACTGCCAGGCCGCGTCATGCGGCGCGATCGACGCGCGCGAGATTCCGCCTTTCCCGTCGATCGCGATCTGCTCGCCTGCCTGCCCCCGGAAGGACTCGCCGCCGTGATCGAGCGCGACAAGGCCTTCTCTGACGCGCAGCCGCAGCGCACCGCCCGTGACGGCGACCTCGAACTGCGTGCCAACGTCGCGCGCCGTAGCGACCGCCGTCACGACCTCGAGATGCGACCCCGACGGCCGCGCGCCGCTGTCGACATATATCGTGCCGCCCGGCACGTACAGGCGGCCCGGCGCGTCGAGCATGACCTCGGTGCCGCCCGCGAGCCGGAGCGATTCGCCGCCGGTGAGCGTGAGCGCGACGCGGCCGTCCGCCTGCGTGCGAATCTTGATTCCCGGCGTCAGCCGCGCCCGGGCCTCGGCGAGCGGCCGCCAGATGTCGCCGGTCGCGACTTCGACTTCTCCGGCAGCGCGCGCGATGCGTGCGAGCTCCTCCTGCTGTGCGACCGGCGGCGTCCAGCGCGCCATGAGCGCGATGGCGAACACAAGCACCGCGGCGGCGGCGGCCCAGAGGATCCACATACGCTCCCGGTGCTTCGACGTCTTCTTGCGGAAGGCCTCGTGGGCGACCGTGTAGACGTGCCCGTAGGCATCCTCCGGCGGCTCGACCCGGCGCCCCGCGCTCCGGATCAGCGATTCGACGATGTCCGCTTCGCTTTGCATGGCTGTCCTCAGATCATTCCGGCAATCGCTTCACGGAATGCTTCCCGCGCGCGCGTCAGGAGCGATTCCGCGGCCTTTGCGCCGATGTCGAGGCGCACGGCGATCTCGCGCACCGAGAGCCCATCGATGTACTTCCACTCGAGCGCCGTGCCGTAGTTGCCAGGCAGCGCGTCCAGGGTCGCCTCCACGATGCGGTGCACCTGCTCGCGCAAGGCGCCTGTCTCCGGCTCGTCCGCCGCCGGCGCTGCGAGCGACTCCAGGATCGAGCGCGCATTCGGCTGGTCCTCGAGCAGCTCGACGCGGCCCTGGCTGCCGCCGCTCCGGCGGTAATAGTCAGCGACCGCGTTGCGGCAGATCTGGCAGAACCAGGTGTACAGCGCGGCCTCGCCGCGGTAGGTGTCGAGCCGCTCGATCGCCTGGCAGAAAGTCTGTTGCACGATGTCCTTGGCGGCGTCCGGGTCGCCCGGCAGGCGCGCCCGTGCGAACCGGTAGAGCCTCGGGAAGAAGCGGTCGAACAACTCGCGGAAAGCCTCCTCGTCCCCGCCCAGGATGCGGTGGGCCAGTGCGCGGTCCACGTGCACGAGCTCGGCCATCTCCGGGTTAGACGGGTCAGTCACGGCAATCCTTCGTCCCGCGAAGGATTTTCGCGCATCGCGCATCCAATGGGTCAGAAGGTTCAAAAAAACGCGCATCAAGGTGCCGCTTATGTCCGCCCCTAAGAAGGTCTGGGTCCTGTTGTTCGCCGGTTTCGCCGCGCTCGCCGCCGGAGCGGCCGCCGGCGACGGCTTTACGAGGCAGTTCCCGATCACGGCCTGCGATTTCAAGCCGACGGGCGGCAACGCCTATTTCAGGCTCAAGCCGGGCCGCCAGCTCTACCTCAGCAACCTGCGCTGCGTGCAGGACAAGGAATGCGACGAGCTCGACGAGCTCTGGATCACGATGCTTCCCGAGACGAAAACGATCACGTTCGACTACGCCGGCAAGCCACGCACGGTCACCGCGCGCGTCATGGAGGAATACGAGACGGTGGGCGGCGAGTTGGAGGAGCTTTCGCGCAACTACGTGGCGGACTGCAGTCCGATGCACGATGTGTACTACTTCGGCGAGGACGTCGAGGACGGCGACGGGAATCGCCTCCCCGATTCCTGGCTCGCGGGCCGGCGCGGCGCGCGGCCCGGCATCCTGATGCCCGACCGGGCCTTCCTGCTCGGCTCGCGGTACTACCAGGAGTTCGCGGAGAACGCGCGTGATCGCGCCGAGCACACGTCGATGGGCATCGACGTGGAAGTGCCGGCCGGCGTGTTCCACGGCTGCGTCGAGGTGACCGAGACGACGCCGCTCGAGCCCGGCGATGAATCGTTCAAGACCTACTGCCCGAACGTCGGCAACGTGCGCGACGATGACCTCGAGCTCATCGCGGTCTACGAGAACGCCGAGTCGCCCGCGGCGAAATAAAGGGGACACGCCCCTTTATCTCCGCTGCGTTCACTTCGGAGACTTGGCGGGCGATAAAGAGGCGCGTCCCCTTTATTTCAATCTTCGAGCCGGCGGTCCTTCCAGTTCCACCACTTGAGCAGGTCGGCCTTCGGTTCGGGCGTTCGCGCCGCGTACGTCGCGCAGCGAAACGTGTACAGGAGGCAAGGCTCCTGTTCGTGTCCGGTGATTTTCTGGAGTCTTTGGAAGAGTTGTTCTGGATTCGATTCGGCGAGGTCTTTGATCGAGTGGATCCCCAGGTGCCTGAGATCGGCTGCGATGGCGGGCCCGATCCCCGGCAACGTGGTCAGCTCGTCGTGCATGGGCAGGTTCCTCCTACGGCTAGTCCACGTGACCAGATTAAACCCCCGCCCCTGCCGGCAGGCAAGCTGAAACGAAAAGCGGCGGGAGCCCGCGCTCCCGCCGCCCGTTCGCGAGGCCGGACTACCGCTCGACGCTCGCGTCGGCGCTGACCGAGGCGCCGGCCTGGCCGGACGCCTGGCCGTCGCTGTCCGCGCTCAGGCTGCCGTTCGCCGCACCCTTGCCGCTGGCGTCGGCCTTCGGCTCAGGCATCGGCTCGCGCTTCGGCTCGGCTTTGTCGGCCCGCGCATCCTTCTTCGGCGCCGGCTTGTCAGCCTTCTTCGATTCGCGAGTCGCATGCGGTTGCTTGGAGGGCTTCTCGTCCTTCACCGGCTTGTCAGCCTTCGTCGGCTGATCCGGCGCGAGGTCGAGCTGGCCCGCGCCCTTGCCCGCGGCCTGGCTCGTGGCTTCGCCAGAGTGCTCCTTAGTCGAGAGACTGACGTTCGAGCCCGCCTCGCCCGCGGCGTCGGCGCCCGCCGAGACCGCGTCCGTCGCGTCATTCACGGTGCCGATCGCTGAATCGGCGGCGCCGGACGCCGTCGCCTTCGCGCCGTCCGCCGTGGACTCGACCTGCCACTTCGCGCCGGCAGCGGTGTCCCTGGCGCGATCCGTCGCGCGCGACCCCAGGTCGCGCGTGCGGCCGAGCGCATCGGTGCCGCCGTGCAGCGAGCCGTTCAGCGTGCCGCCCGCCGTTGCGCCGAGATTCCCGACGCCGCCCGTCAACGTGCCGCCGAGCCCGCCGGTTGCGCCGCCGCCCAGCAGCTGCGCGTTGGCCGTACCGCTCGTGGCCAGGATCGCGGCCACAGCGGCACTCGTGAGGACATTACGAATGTTCATGACTTGCTCCCGATGCCGCGGACCATCCGCGGTCTTCACCAGCAAGTACGAACGGGGACGACCTTTTATTCCCGGTGGCCGGGATGCAAATCGGCGCCGACCAGGCCTTTACCATAAGACGGGTCGGTGCCGTTGTTACCAATATCCAGCGCGGTGGCTGCCAGGGCATCCACCGCCGCGCGCGCTGCCGCCGGATCCGGCGCCTGCAGCGTGCGCGCGAGCAGGCCCGCGACGATCGGTGTCGCGAAGGACGTGCCGCGGATCTCCTCGAACTTTCCTCCAACCGCAGCGGCTTCGAGGTCCGCGCCGGCTGCCGCGAAATCCACCTGTTCGCCGCGGCACGCCTCGGGCAGCACCTTGTGCTCCTTGTCGACGCCCGTCACGCCGATGACGTCCGGGTAAGCGGCGGGATAGAGCGGCGGCGCTGTCGGACCATCATTGCCGACCGCGGCGACGAGCAGGAATCCGCGCGCGGTCATCGCGCGCACCAAGCCGGTCAGCAGGATGCTCCTGGCGCCGACGAGGCTGATGTTGATGACGGCGACCTTTTCGCGCGCCATCCAGTCGAGCTCGACGGCGAGCAGCGAAAGCGAGCCGCCCCCGTGGCCGCAGAAGATATCCGCGGCGTAGAGCGTCGCACCCGGGAGCACGCTCTCGAAGTGGTCGCCGCGCCCGACCAGGAGCGACGCGACCGCCGTGCCGTGCGGCGCGGGAAACAATGCGCCGTCGCAGCCGTGGCGCACGATCGCGGCGCCGGACAGGACGGGATGCGCGCTGTCGACGCCGCTGTCGATCAGCCCGACGCGCGCGACGGCCGGCGTCGGAGTCTCCAGTTCATCCGGCGGCGCGGGGGCCGGCGGAGCCTCCTCGGACTGGAATCCCGATCCGACGTAGAGATGGTTGTAGTCGTACTCGCCCGCGGGATCGATTTCGCGCAGCTTCTGGAGCGCGCGCTTCGTCGAGATCCCTTCGGGCGCCTGCAGCACGACGAGCGTGAGGCCGAGCGCCTCGAGCTCCTCCGTGCGAAGCACGGTAAACCCCTCGTCCCGCGCCGCATCGAGCGCCGCCGGCGTCGGCGACAGCGCGCCGACCTGGCGCCTCATGATCGGCTGGCCGGCCGGGTCGGCTTCGACGGTCTCGCGCTCCGTGCGAAGGAGCTCGCGAACGCGAAGCTGGCGCGCCTCCGAGAGCGCCGAGTTCGCCGTGCGCAGCGTCCCGGTGACGGGCTCGCCGGGCAGTTTCGACAGCGGCGCCTGTGGCAGCGGCACGCCGGGCAGGCTCACCTGCGCGGACGCTGCCGTCGCCGCGCCCGCGGCGATCGTGAGGATTCCGACGATCGCAAGCCATCGATTCACGCCCGCTCCTTCGCCGGGCCCGCCGGCGGGAAAATGCTAGCATCCCCGCGCCCGGCCCCTGATCCCACTACGCTTGGCGCGAGCCGTTTCATCCCGTGGAAGAATCGGGCATCGCCGGACGTTTGACATCATGAAGAGGACATCGGCAGTCGACGAGGTGCGCGCGCAGCTAGCGGAGCTACTGCCCCGGCTGCGGCGCTTCGCGCGGGTGATCACGCGGAACGTCGCGGACGCGGACGACCTCGTCCAGGTGTCGGTGGAGAAGGCGCTGGTGCGGGCCGAGCAGTGGCGGCCCGGGTCGAAACTGGACAGCTGGATGTTCGGAATCATGAAGAACGCCTGGATCGACGAAATCCGCACCCGCCGCCGCCGCGAGCGCGTGCATGCGCCCGAGGAAGCGGGCCTCGGCGTGGGAGATGCCTCGGCCGCCGCGCGCGACATCGCGCTCTCGGTCCAGGCCGCGATGTCGCGGCTGCCCGAGGAACAGCGCATGGCGATCGCGCTCGTGCTGGTCGAGGGGCTCTCCTACAAGGACGCCGCCGAGTCGCTCGGCATACCCATCGGCACGTTGACGAGCCGCCTCGCGCGCGGACGCGAGGCGCTCCAGGCGCTGCTCGGCGGTAAGGCAGGTGCGGCTTGAACAGGTTCTCCGACGAGATGCTGATGGCCTACGCCGACGGCGAGCTCGACCTCGTCGCGCGCGCGGAGATCGAGGCCGCGATCGCGCGCGACCCGGAAGTCGCGCGCGCCGTCGAGCGGCATCGCGCCGTTGCCGCGCGCGTCCGGAGCGCTTACGACGGCGTGCTCGAGGAGCCGGTGCCCGAGCGGCTCGCAGCGTTGGTGGCGGCGCCGGACAGCGGACCGGTTGTCGACCTCGCGGCGCGGCGCGAAGCGACGCGCATCGCGATCGGCCGCTGGCGGCTCCCGCCGTGGGTGGCGCTTGCGGCATCGGTCGCGCTCGGACTGTTCGTCGGGATGCTCGTCATGCGCGAGCCCGCGGCGCCCTATGAAGAGGTGAACGGCGCCTTCGTGGCGCGCGGCGCGCTCGATGCGGCGCTGACGAGCGAGCTCGCGTCGCTGCCGGACAAATCCGGCGTCGCCATCGGCATCAGCTTCCGCGACCACGACGGCGACTACTGCCGCACTTTCCACATGCATCGCGAGGCGTCGGTATCCGGCCTCGCCTGCCGCCAGGGCGACGCCTGGAAGCTGCAAGTCCTCGCCGCCGCGCCGGAGCACGCGGGCGAGCTCCGTCCCGCCGCCGCGATGCCGCTCGCCGTGCTGCACGCCGTCGACGCCGCGATCGAAGGCGAGCCCCTCGATGCGGGCGCCGAGGCCAAGGCGCGCGACGCGGGTTGGCGCTGAGCGCCGCGGTCGCGCTTCTCAGTAAGTCTCGGCGGTGTAAATCTCGCCTTTGACCAGCCCGTCCGGATGCGGGCTGGTGTTGAGGAAGGTAACCGCGACAGTCTCGCACTGGAGACATTGCGTCACCTGGAAATGCAGGGCCTTCCAACTCGAGCCGATCACGTCGCCGCGTCGGACGTCGTCGCCGATGGCGACGAACGCTCCATCCTGCTTCAGGTGGACATACCCGGCAACCGTCCCGTCCTCTTGCTCGACAAAGATGAGATTAGTTTCCTGGTCTGCGGCCGTATTGTTGTTGGCGAAGCCAACCTGCACGAACAGCACGGTGCCGTCGCGCGACGCGACGACCGGCGTGCCGATCGGCATGCTGAAGTCGTAGGCGTACTGCGCTTTCGATCCCGCGCGATGCGAACCATGACTGCAATTGCCCTGGCTGACCAAGTAGGCTTGCCCGACCTGGAATGGTAATACGTAGGGAGAAGTCGCTTGCGGCGGATAAGGACCGCACAGGTCTGCTTCGACGCTGCCGCCGCCGTCGCTGCCGCCGCCGCAACCGGCAAGCCCTAGGGCGAGAACCGCGCCTGCTGTGCGAATTCGGCGCATGGCAATATGCAGATAATAGGCGCCGACCGGTGTCGCCTACAAACGCAGCAACCCAGTTATGCACGATCTGATGAATCGGCTGGCAGGAATGTCTATCGTTCGGGTGGCGGCTGTACTGCTTGCTGCATGGACAGCCGCCTGTGCACCGGTTCACCCTCCGGTCAACGCGCCGGCGGCCCGGCAGACGGTCGCAGGCGCCGCACCGCCGGCTGCGCCGGTCGCCGGCGTCGCGGCCGCCAATCCGCTCGCCGTCGATGCCGGGATCGAGATCCTGCGCGCGGGCGGCAGCGCTGTGGACGCGGCGGTTGCGATCCAGTCGGTGCTCGGCCTTGTCGAGCCGCAGAGCTCAGGCCTCGGCGGCGGCGGCTTCCTCCTTTATTACGACGCCGCGACGAAGAAGATCACGGCGTTCAATGGCCGCGAGGCGGCGCCGAAAGGCGCGACGCCCGGCATGTTCCTCGACGACAAGGGCGAGCCGCTTTCCTATCGCGACGCCGTGATTTCCGGGCGCTCGACCGGCGTGCCGGGCGCCATCGTGATGCTGGGGGCCGCGCATGCGCGCTTCGGCGCGCTGCCCTGGGCCAAGCTGTTCGATCCCGCCATCCGCGACGCGGAGGATGGCGTCGCCGTGCCGAAGCGCATGGCGCGATTCGTGAACGGCGACTCGCCGCAGGCGAGCCAGCCGGATGTCCGCGCGCTTTTCTCGCGGCCGGACGGCAGCCCGCTGCAGGCGGGCGATACGTTCCGCAATCCTGCGTATGCCGCGACGCTCCGGCAGGTCGCGAGCCAGGGGCCGCGCGCCCTGCTCCAGCCCCCGCTTCGCGACGAAATCATCGCGCGGACGCACGCCGAACCGCGCCCGGGCACCCTGGCGGCTGCGGACTTCGACACCTACCAGCCGACGGTTTCCGAACCCGTGTGCGGGCCTTATCTGGCCTTCCTCGTCTGCGTGCCGCCGCCGCCTTCCTCCGGCATTTCGCTGCTGCAGGTGCTCGCGATCCTCGACCGCACCGACATCGCAGCGCGCGGGCCGGGTGATCCGCAGTCCTGGTACCTGTTCGCGATGGCGAGCCGGCTGATGTACGCGGACCGCGACCAGTTCGTCGCGGACCCGGAGTTCATCCCGGTGCCGGTCCAGGGCCTGCTCGAGCCGCATTACATTTCGCGCCGCGCGGCGTTGATCGGCGTGGTGCCGGGCCCCGCGCCGAAGCCGGGCGAGCCCGCATCGATCCAGCGCGGCGCGGACGCGACGCGCGAGGCGGCGGGAACGTCCCACTTCGTGGTGATCGACCGCGACGGCAACATCGCCTCGATGACGACTACGGTCGAGTCGCTGTTCGGCTCCGGCCGCGCCGTCGGCGGGTTCATGCTTAACAACCAGCTCACGGATTTCTCGTTCCGGCCGGAAGCGGACGGAAAGCCGGTCGCGAACGCGGTCGCCGGTGGCAAGCGTCCGCGCTCCTCGATGGTGCCGGTGATCGTGCTCGATGCGTCGGGCCGCGCGGTTGCCGCGCTCGGCTCGCCGGGCAGCTCGTCGATCCTCGCCTACAACGCGAAGGCGATCGTCGGGCTCTTCGCCTGGAAGCTGCCGCTGCAGGAGGCGATCAACCTGCCGAACGTGATCGCGCGCGGGGACGAGTACTACGGCGAGGTGCCGAAGCTGCCGCCGGGGGTCGCCGACGCGCTCGCCGCGCGCGGCGTCGTCGTGAAATCCGGGCGCGGCGAGGAGTCGGGCCTGCACGGCCTCGTCGTCGACGCCAACGGCGTCGCGAGCGGCGCCGCCGACCCGCGGCGCGAAGGCGCCTGGAAAACCGTGCAATAAAGGGGACGCGCCCCTCCCTCAGGAGAGCGAGAGGAGCGAGAGGAGCTCTTCCTGCGCCGAATAACGCTTGCCGCTCCTGGGCACCTGGCGCTGGTAGCCGCCTTCCGAGTCCATGACCCAGCTCTGGCAGTTGTCGTCGAGGTAGGGCTTCAGCCCCTCCTTGATGACGCGCCGCTTCAGCCGCTCGTCGAGGATCGGGAAGCCGAGCTCGATGCGGCGGAAGAAGTTCCGGTCCATCCAGTCGGCCGAGGACAGCCACACGTCGTCGGCGCCATCGTTCTTGAACCAGATCACGCGCGAGTGCTCCAGGAAGCGCCCGACGATCGAGCGCACGCGGATGTTTTCCGAGAGCCCCTCGACGCCCGGCTGCAGCGCGCAGATGCCGCGCACGATGAGGTCGATCTTCACGCCCGCCTTCGAGGCCGCGTACAACTCGTTGATGATGCCCGGCTCGAGCAGCGCATTCATCTTCGCGACGATGCGCGCCGGCCGCCCTTCGGAGGCGATGCGCGCCTCGTTCCGGATCGCGTCGATCATCCGCTTGTGCAGCGTGAACGGCGATTGCCAGAGGTGCTTCAGGCGCTTTGCGCGTCCGAGTCCCGTCAGCTGCTTGAATACCTCGTTCACGTCGCTGCAGATCTCCTCGTTGGCGGTGAGGAGTCCCCAGTCCGTATAGAGCGTCGTTGTCGCCGAGTGGTAGTTGCCGGTACCCAGGTGCGCGTAGCGCTTCAGCACCGTGCCGTCCGGGCCCTGCTCGCGCCGCACGATCAGCGCCATCTTTGCGTGCGTCTTGTGGCCGACGACGCCGTAGATGACGTGCGCGCCGACCGCCTCCAGCTGCGCCGCCCAGTTGAGGTTCGCCTCCTCGTCGAAGCGTGCGAGCAGCTCGACGACGACCGTCACTTCTTTCCCCGCCCGCGCGGCGTCGAGGAGGATCTGCATCAGCTCCGAGGTCGCGCCGGTCCGGTACACCGTCTGCTTGATCGCGATCACGCGCGGGTCGAATGTGCTCGACCGGATGAAATCGAGCACCGGCTGGAACGACTGGTACGGGTGGTGCAGCAGGACGTCCTGCCGCGCGATCGTCTGGAACAGGTCGTCGTCGCCCATCTCGATCGCCGCGGGCACCGAGGGCGCGAATGCCGGGTACTTGAGGTCCGGCCGGTCGATCTCGGTCAGCACCTCGCGCAGCCGGTAGAGGTTTACCGGCCCGTCCGTGTGATAAAGGTCCTGCTCGTCGAGCTGGAACTGCTGCAGCAGGAAGTCGATCATCGCGGGCGAAATTTCCTCGACCACTTCGAGCCGCACCGCGTCACCGAAATGCCGCTGCATCAGCTCGCCCTGCAGCGCAATGCGCAGGTTCTTGATTTCTTCCTCGTCGACGAAGAGGTCGGAGTTGCGTGTCACCCGGAACTGGTAGCAGCCCTTCACGGTCATGCCCGCGAACAGCTCGTCGATGTGCGCGTGCAGCACGCTCGTCAGGTACACGAAGGAGTACTCGCTCCCCGCGATCGCGGCCGGCAGCCGGATCGCGCGCGGCAGCACGCGGGGCGCCTGCACGATGGCGACGCGCGAGCTCCGTCCGAAGGCGTCGCGGCCTTCGAGCTCCACGATCATGTTGAGGCTCTTGTTAAACACGCGCGGAAACGGGTGGGCCGGGTCGAGCCCGATCGGCGTCAGGACGGGAAGCACCTCGCGCGTGAAATAGTCGTGCACCCAGGCGCGCTGCGCGTCATTCCAGGTGCCGCGCCTCAGGAAGTGAATACCGGACGCCGCGAGCTGCGGCAGAAGCACGTCGTTCAGAAGGTCGAACTGCTTCGTGACGAGGTCGCGCGCCTCGCGGTAGACGATCGCCAGCGTCTCCTTCGGCGTGAGCCCGTCCGGCCCGGGATCCGAGATGCCGAGCTTGATCTGCTCCTTGATGCCGGCGACGCGGATCTCGAAGAACTCGTCGAGGTTCGAGGAGACGATCGTCAGGAAGCGCAGCCTCTCGAGCAGCGGCACGGACTCGTCGGCCGCCTGCGCGAGCACGCGGCGGTTGAACGCGAGTATCCCGAGCTCCCGGTTCAGCAGCGGAACCCGGGGCGCCATCTTGGCCGTCATGAGGCGCATGAGCATCCGGTTCTGAAGTTACAGTCCGATGACAGGACCAGTTTACGCGCGCGCGGGGCGAGTGTTACCGTCGCCCGCGGATGACGCGCCATGAAACCCTCGCCGCGGTCGACCTCGGCTCCAACAGCTTCCATCTCCTGGTCGGACGTATCGTAGACGGCCAGATTTACCCACTTGACACGCTGCGGGAGCAGACCCAGCTGGGCGCTGGTCTGACAGCGGACAAGAAGCTCGATCGGGCGAGCCAGTCGCGCGCGCTCGAGGTGCTGGCGCAGTTCCGCGAGCGCCTGCGCGGGCTGCCGCGCGACGCCGTGCGCGCCGTCGGCACGAATGCGCTCCGCATCGCCAAGAACTCGCCGGCTTTCCTGCGTGAGGCACGCGAGACGCTCGGCTTTCCGATCGAGGTGATCGCCGGCCGCGAAGAGGCACGCCTCATCTATCTCGGTGTCGCACACGCGCTGCCGCCCACGGAGAACAAGCGCCTCGTCGTCGACATCGGCGGCGGCTCCACCGAGCTGATCGTCGGCCAGGGGCTCAAGCCGAAGCTGCTCGAGAGCCTCTACATGGGCTGCGTCAGCTCGAGCCTCCGGCACTTTCCCGACGGCCGCATCGACAAGAAGGGCCTGAAGGCCGCGGTACTCGAGGCTCGCCAGGAGCTCGCCGTCGTCGCGGAGCGCTACAAGCGGTCTGGCTGGAAGGAGGCTGTCGGTTCCTCCGGCACGGCGCGGAGCATCGAAGGCATCCTGCTCGAGAACCGGTGGACCACGCAGGGCATCACGCGCGACGGGCTCGACCAGCTCTGGGACCTCCTGTTGGACGCCGGTCGCGCCGACCCGGACCGCATCCCGGGGCTCAAGTCTGCCCGTGCAGCCGTGCTGCCCGGCGGCTTCGCGATCATGTACGCGATTTTCGACGAGCTCGACATCGAAGAAATGCGGGTGTCCGAAGCGGCGCTCCGCCACGGCGTGCTCTATGACCTGCTCGGCCGGGTCATGCACGCCGACATGCGCGAGGCGACGGTGACGCAGTTCATGCGGCGCTACCACGTCGATGCAGCGCAGGCGGCGCGCGTGCGCGACCTGGCGCTGCGCATTTACGACCAGCTCTCCGGCAAGTCCGCGAATGGCGACGATCCCGACCGGCTGGCGCTCGACTGGGCCGCGCGGCTCTCCGAGGTCGGCCTCTCGATCGCGCATGCGCAGTACCACCGGCACTCGGCCTACGTGCTCTCGAATGCCGACATGCCGGGCTTCTCGCGCGTCGAGCAGCAGCGGCTCGCGCGCCTCGTGCTCGCGCACCGGGGCAAGCTGGTCAAGATCCCGACCGACGGCCTCGAGGGCACGGACTGGAATCTCGTGTTTGCGCTCCGGCTCGCATCGACGCTGCTGCGCCGGCGGAGGAAAGTGCGGCTGCCGTCGTTCCGCGCGCTCGCGGGCGACGCCCGCTACTCGATCGAGCTGCCGAAGTCCTGGCTCGAGCGGAACGCGCTGACCGCCGCCGCGCTCGAGTCCGAGGCAGGGTACTGGGAGGCCGTCGGGCGCTCGCTGCTCGTGCGCCGGATGTCCTGATGGAGTTGATCCTGTGGCGGCATGCGGAGGCGGCGCCGGGAGACCCGGACGCGGCCCGGCCGCTCACCGATCGCGGGCGTGCGCAGGCCGATCAGATGGCGCGCTGGCTCGCGCCGCGCCTCCCGCGCGAGCTTCGCATGATCGTGTCGCCGGCGCGGCGTGCGCAGGAGACCGCGCGCGCCCTCGGGCGATCCTTCGAGACGATCGAGTCGATCGCGCCCGGCTTGGATGCCACGGCGCTCCTGGCCGCGGCGCGGTGGCCCGATGCGGAGCGGCCGGTCCTCATCGTCGGTCACCAGCCGACGCTCGGCGAGGCGGCCGCGCGTTTGCTGGAGGCGCGGAACGCCGCGGCCCACATCGGTACGGGCGCCGTCTGGTGGATGCGCGCGAAATCAGGGAAAGGCCGAACGAGTGCCGTGCTGCTGCTCGCCCTCGAGCCCGAGATCCTCGCGCGCGGGAATTAAAGGGGACGCGCCCCTTTATTTTTTTCATTTTGGGGTCGCGCGCACTTTTTCAAAATGAAAAAATAAAGGGGCGCGTCCCCTCTTATTGCGGCTGCGCAATCCTCCCACGAATTTCCCGCAGCTTCGCCTGCACGCGCGCGGCGTTACCCGGGCCCATGCGCAGGAGCAGTTTTCGGCCCGTCGACTGCGACTCGAGAGCGGGGTCCGCGAACTCGTACAGCACGTTCGGGCGCGCGAGCGCGATGTTCGCCGGCGCCTCGGGCGCCGACAGCAGGTGATCGATCACCTCGATCACGCGATCGTTGAAGTAGCCGTCGGGGTTCCCGAGGTCTTCATAGGCCTTCTGGAACTGCGGGTAGAGGCGCTTGTAGAGCGCCGCCGTCTGGTCGACGTCGAGCGAGTCGACGAGATCAACCCAGGGCTTGTAACGGGAGAAGTTCGCGGCCCCGAGGACTGGCGCTTCCTCGCCGCCAGCCGTGACGAACTTTCCCGCCACGGGCTTTGCCGGGTTCATGCGCGCGGCGATGTCCTGGCGCGCGAGCGCGTCGACGGTTGCGACGAGCTTCCGCACGAATTCGTCGGGCACGAACATCGCCTCGAAACGCGGCGTGCCGATGAGCGTCGCCACCTGCTCGGTGGCCGACAGGTTCGGGTCGATGTCGTCGGGCGGGATGATCGGGTTCTTGACCTTCGGCGCCGCAGCCGATGGGGCAGCGGCCACGGGCGCTGCGGGCTCTTGCTTGCCGCGCGACTGCCAGTACCAGACACCGGCGAGCAGCGCGATGACGATCGCCCCGATGATGATCCAGCGGCCTACCTTCTCGTCCTGCCAGAGCGGCCGATTGCGCTTTTCGGCGTACATGATGGGAACCTCCGAGGTTCCTGCACTGTAGTTGATACCGGCCCGTCCGGCATCATCTTAGGAGACCCGGACACGCGAGGACGGTTCCCTTGACCCGGATTCCGCTTACCGCCGAGATGTCGCCGAAGGAAGCCGCCGACTGCGGCTTCGTGCTCGACGCGATCGGCATTCCTTACGAGCGGCGGACGACGGCGACCGGCTCGAGCCTCTGGGTCGAGCCGGAGGACCACCCGCGCGCGGCGCGCGAGGTCGGCGCGTACCTGCGCGAGAATCGCCGCCCCGTGCAGCCGCCCGTGGTGTGGCCCCGGCATCCGCATGCGCTCTACGGCGTCTTCGGCTACGCAATCGTCCTGGTCGCCGTGACGCTCGCATCGATTTCGCACGCCTTCAACAAGGGCTGGAACTCCGCCGGCGTGCTCGACCGGGGCTTCTTCGAGCGCGGCGAGTGGTGGCGCGTCGTCACCGCGCTCACGCTGCACGCGGACATGCTGCACCTGCTCTCGAACCTCGCCTTCGGCGCGCTCTTCGGCTACCCGGCGGCGCGGCTCTTCGGACCCGGCGTCGCCTGGCTCCTCATCCTCGTGGGTGGCGCGCTCGCCTACGGCATCGACGCCCAGCTCCACCCGCCGGAGCACTACCTTCTCGGTGCGTCGACCGCCGTGTTCACCGCCCTCGGCCTCATCGCGGCCTACGGCTGGCGCCGCCACCTCCGAAATTGGACGCCCTGGATCCGCAACGCATCGCCCCTGCTCGCCGGTTTTGCACTGCTCGCGTTTACCGGCACGGGCGGCGAGAACACCGACATCCTCGCGCACTTGGTCGGCTTTGCCGTCGGGGCCGCGCTCGGCGCCATCTGCGCCCGCCTCCCCATGCCCGCCCCCGGCCGCACCGGCATCCAATGGGCCGCCGGGCTGCTATCGATCGCATTGATCGCGGTCGCGTGGACGTTCGCTCTGCACTAAGAATAAAGGGGACGCGCCCCTTTATTCCCGAAGCGCACAATAGACCCACCATGCTCCCGCATTCCGACCCTTGCGAAAGAAACAAGGGCCCGATCCTGCAAGTACTCCGCAAGGAGTTCGCCGACCGCACGCACGTGCTCGAGATCGGCAGCGGCACCGGACAGCACGCGGTGTATTTCACCACGGAGATGCCGTGGCTCGTCTGGCAGCCGTCCGAACTGCCAGAGTCCATGGCGGGGTTGCGGAAGCGGATCTTCAGCGAAGGCCCGAAGAACCTCCGGGCACCCGTCGAGATCGACGTGACCACGCAGCCCTGGGATGTGCGGAAGGTGGATGCCATCTTCACCGCGAACACCTTGCACATCATGCATTGGCCGCAGGTTGAAGCCTTCTTCGCGGGCCTGCCAGCGATCGCGAAGCCCGGCACCGTGCTCGCGATCTACGGCCCGTTCCGCTACGACGGCCGCTACACCTCGGGCAGCAACGAGTCTTTCGACGCAATGCTGCACGCGCGCGATCCGCAGTCGGGGCTGCGCGATTTCCGCGACGTGGACGCGCTCGCGCGTGCGGCGGGCTTCGAGTTCCGCGTGGACCACGCGATGCCTGCGAACAACCAGACCCTGGTGTGGACGCTCGCGGACGCCGCAGCGCCCTGAGATTCAACCATGGACGGCATGCGCCGGGCGTTCCGGGACAACCTCGTCGCGATCACCAGCCTCGTCGTCGCGCTCTCCGCCCTCGGCTACAACACTTGGCGCAACGAGCGCACCGAGCGGAACCGCAACGTCCGCGTCGCCGGCATCGAGATCCTGAAGGAGATCGGATCGCTGCAGGAGATCGTCGCCCAGGTCAGCTCCGGCGACGACGACCTCCCGGGCGCAACGCCGCATGACCCGCGGGGCCGGTTGCGCATGGGCTGGGTCGACGTCTGGACGCTCAACGACATGGCGGCGGTGATGCCGGCGGATGTCACGCGCGAGGCCCGGGAGCTGGAGGCTGCCTGGGGGGCGGACGTCGAGGAGCTGCCAACGAGCGAAGCCTCGTCGCAGCGCATCAACGCGGCCATCGAGGAACTGCGGCAGGCGACGCTCGCCTCGCTCCGCGCGCTCCGCTAGCGCGCGCGCCGCCGGCGCCTAGAGCGCCGGCTTCAGCACCATGAACCCGAGGCCGATGAGCGGCGTCACGGTCGCGATCGCGCCCCAGAAATCCCACTGCTTCGACAGCCGGTGATAGGCCACGTAATCGAACGCCCCGCTGTTCGCGCCAGCCGCCGCCGCTGTGTGCATGCGGCGCTGCAGCGGCCCGAGGCGGGTCATGAAGACGGCGCCCGAGATTGCGAACATCACGATCGTCCAGACGATCCAGGGCGTGCCGAAGATCGGGAAGCCGCCGCGGATCGCGGCGAAGATGCCGCTCGCGAGGATCACGAAGACGCCTGGCATGGTGAACAGCCGGTCGCTGCGGATGACGCCGTCCATCGCGTGCGCGATGAGCACGGCGTTCCGTGTCCTGAGCGCGTGCCGGTGCCAGAAAACCCCGGTGATGATGTTGCCGAGGAACAGGACGACCGCGATCACGTGAACCAGCTTGAGCCACAGGTACATCGCATCAACCTCCCTGCACCAGCCGGCGCCGCAACCCGCCGAGCCAGCGCGTGAACGTCTGCGGCGCGAGCCGCTTGAACCGCCACAGCCAGCGATAGCGCGCCGGCAACACCACGTGCAGCGCCCCGCCGGCCGCGCGCGCGAGGATTTCTTCCGCGACCGGCCCGGCCTCGAGGTTCGCGCGATCCATCAGCCGCTCGCCGAAACGCCTCGCGTCGGCCGGGGCGCGGGCGCTGTCCATGATCCGCGTGCGGAAGAACCCCGGCATCGCGACCGCGACGTCGACGCCCGTGTCCGCCAGCTCCTGGGCGAGCGTCTCGGTGAGCGCGACCACGGCCGCCTTGGAGGCATTGTAGGCGCCCATTCGGAACGCCGACATGAAGGCGGCGGCGCTCGCGACGTTGACGATGAGGCCGCGGCCCGCCGCCGCCATGTGCGCGGCCTCGGCGCGACAGCAGTGCACGACGCCGAGCACGTTGACGTCGAGGATCCACCGCCAGTCAGCGGGCGGCGTCTCGGCGAGGTCGCCCGCGACCGCGACACCCGCGCAGTTCAGCGCGAGGTCGAGTCCGCCGAGGCGGCCGGCGAATGCGTCGATCGCGAACGTCACCGCAGACTCGTCGGTGGTGTCGACGGTGAAAGCCTCGCAGTGCGGGCTGCCCATCGCGCGAAGCGCTTCCGCGGCGCTCGTGAGGCGCGGCTCGTCGCGATCGAGGAGCGCGATGCGCCAGCCGCGCGCGGCCAGCAATTCCGCCGCGGCAAGCCCGAGGCCGCTCGCACCGCCGGTGATGACGGCGCGCCGGTTGGGAAATCGCGCGTCGAGCGCGGCGAGGCTCATGGCCCCGCCAGTGTACGGGTCAGGCCGGCGCGGGCGCGACCTTCTCCGAGATCCAGCCGAGCACGGGCCCCGCGATGGCGTACATCACCGCCGCACCGACCATCCACCAGGTCCAGATCCTGCCAGGCAGGTTGAACACGCCGTGGTAGCCGAGCGCATCGACCACCGCGAAGGCGAGCGCGATCGCGCCGAACTTGAGGCCTCGCTGCCACGCGGGCCCGGCGAGCGCGGGGCGGACCACGCTGTAGACGCCCGCCGCGATGAAGGCGCCGAGGATCCCGGACGGGATCCACAGCTTCCAGAGTAGGCTCGGATCCGGCGGGTTCGCGTTGAGCTCCGGCCGCCAGAAGGATGCGGTCGCACGATACGCCTCGGCGAGCACGCCGGAGTCCGGCGAGTGGATGAAGTGCCCGAGCACCATCGAGACGGCGAGAAGCGCGGCGTAGTAGACGATGCCGCCGACGAAGACGATCTTCCAGTTCAAGGGAAGCCCTCCCGCGCGCTGACCGCCGCATCCTGCGCCGGCGTGAATGCCGGCGCAAGGATGCGGCGGGGAGAGCCCCGACGAGAGCGAGCCGTTATTTCTTCAGGTCGTAGCGGTCGAGGTTCATCACCTTCGACCAGGCCGCGGCGAAGTCCTCGGCAAACTTCTGCTTCGAGTCGGCGGTGGCGTACACCTCCGAATAGGCGCGAAGCTGCGAGTGCGAGCCGAAGATGAGGTCGACGCGCGTCGCCTTCCAGCGGACCGCATTCGTCCTGCTGTCGCGTCCTTCGTACGAGTTTTCACCCGTCGGGTGCCAGCGCGTGTTCATGTCGAGCAGGTTCACGAAGAAGTCGTTCGTGAGCGCACCCGGCTTTTTCGTGAAGACGCCGTGCTGGGAGCCGCCGGCGTTTGCGCCGAGCACCCTGAGCCCGCCGACGAGCGCCGTCATCTCGGGGCCGCTCAGCCGCAGGAGCTGCGCCTTGTCGACGAGCGCCTCCTCCGCCTTCATGAACTGCCTGCCTCTGCTGACGTAGTTGCGGAAGCCGTCGGCGCGCGGCTCGAGCGGAGCAAAGGACTCGACGTCCGTCTGCTCCTGCGACGCGTCCATGCGGCCGGGCCAGAATGGCAGCTTCAGCTTCACGCCGGCCTTCTTCGCGGCCTGCTCGACGCCCACGTTGCCGCCCAGCACGATGAGGTCGGCGATCGACACCTTCTGGCCGCCCTTCGCCTTCTTGTTGAAGTCGGCCTGGATGCCTTCCAGCTTCTTCAACACTTTCGAGAGTTGCGCCGGCTGGTTGACGTGCCAGTCCTTCTGCGGCGCGAGGCGGATGCGCGCGCCGTTCGCGCCGCCGCGCTTGTCCGAGCCGCGGAACGTCGAGGCGGATGCCCAGGCCGTCGAAACGAGCTCGGAGACGGAAAGGCCCGAGCCCTGGATCTTCGCCTTGAGCGCCGCGACTTCCTTGTCGCCGATGAGCTTGTGGTTGACCTTCGGGATCGGGTCCTGCCAGATCAGCGTTTCCTTCGGCACGAGCGGGCCGAGATAGCGCTGGATCGGGCCCATG
The DNA here is from genome assembly GCA_035495635.1 of Steroidobacteraceae bacterium. Lineage (GTDB taxonomy): Bacteria > Pseudomonadota > Gammaproteobacteria > Steroidobacterales > Steroidobacteraceae > SCUD01. Next base: position 33,689 of record DATJFN010000055.1, read on the forward strand.
TCGCGGTGAGTCAGTTTGAACCAGGCCCGCGCGAAGGCGTCGGCGAACTGGTCCGGATTCTTCAGAAAGCGCCGCGAGATCTTCTCGTAGGTCGGGTCGAAGCGCAGCGAGAGGTCGGTCGTCAGCATCGTCGGCACGTGCTTCTTCGACGGGTCGAACGCATCCGGGATGTTCGCGGGCGCATTCTTCGCGCGCCACTGCTTCGCGCCGGCGGGGCTCTTCGTCAGCTCGTACTCGAACCCGAACAGGTTCTCGAAGAAATGGTTGCTGAACTTCGTCGGAGTCTGCGACCAGGTGACTTCCGGGCCGCCCGTGATGGCATGCGGGCCGACGCCGCTCTCGTGAGCGCTCTTCCAGCCGAGGCCCTGGTCCTCGAGTGCGCCCGCCTCCGGCTCCGGTCCGACCAGTGAAGGATCGCCCGCGCCGTGCGTCTTGCCGAAGCTGTGGCCGCCCGCGATCAGCGCCACGGTTTCCTCGTCGTTCATCGCCATGCGGCGGAACGTCTCGCGGATGTCCTTCGCCGCTGCCTTTGGATCAGGGTTGCCGTTGGGGCCCTCCGGATTCACGTAGATGAGACCCATTTGAACGGCACCGAGCACATCATGGAGCTGGCGCTCGCCACTGTAGCGCTCGTCGCCAAGCCAGCTGCCCTCGGGACCCCAGTAGGGCTCCTCGGGCTCCCACACGTCGGCGCGGCCGCCGGCAAAGCCGAAGGTCTTGAAACCCATCGACTCGAGCGCGACGTTGCCCGCGAGCACCATGAGATCCGCCCAGGAGATCTTCTGCCCGTACTTCTGCTTGATCGGCCAGAGCAGGCGGCGCGCCTTGTCGAGGTTCGCGTTGTCGGGCCAGCTGTTCAGCGGGGCGAAGCGTTGCTGCCCGCCGCCCGCCCCGCCGCGTCCGTCAGTGGTGCGGTAGGTGCCGGCCGCGTGCCAGGCGAGGCGGATCATGAGGCCGCCGTAGTGCCCGAAATCGGCCGGCCACCAGTCCTGCGAGTCGGTCATCAGCGTGCGCAGGTCCTTGACCAAGGCCTTCAGGTCGAGGCTCTTGAACTGCTTCGCGTAATCGAACTCCGGGCCCATCGGGTCCGACAGCGCGGAATTTCGGTGTAGCACGTCGATGCTGAGCGTCGTCGGCCACCAGTGGCGGTTCGATCCGGCGCCCGTCGCATGCATGACGGGACACTTCACTGCTTCGTCCATGGCTCAGTCCTCTTCGCGTGGGGCGCACAGGATGCGCCTCCATCCGCCATTCGTACAATCAATTGTAACTATCGTTTTGATAGACTTTGCCTATGAACCTCCGCGACCTCGAGTACCTGGTCGCGCTCGCCGAGACGCGTCATTTCGGCCGCGCGGCCGCGCGCTGCCACGTGTCGCAGCCGACGCTCTCCGCGCAGCTTCGCAAGCTCGAGGACTTCCTCGGCGTCGCCCTCGTCGAGCGCCGCCCCGGCCCGCTCGCGCTGACGGCCGCGGGCGACGCGGTCGTCGATCGCGCGCGGCGCATCCTCCGGGACGCCGAGGACATCCGGAGCCTCGCGCGGGCGAGCCAGGACCCGCTCTCCGGGCCGCTGAAGGTCGGCCTCATTCCGACGCTCGGGCCCTACCTCCTGCCGCGCGTGGCGCCCCGGATCGCGAAGATGCTGCCGAAGCTGTCGCTGCTGCTGCACGAGTACCAGACGGCACCGCTCGTGGAGCGGACGCTCGCGGGCGAGCTCGACCTCGCGATCCTCGCGCTGCCGGCGGACACGAAGGGCCTCGTCACGCGCTCGCGGTTCGACGAGCCCTTCCTCGACGCCATGCCCGCTCGCCATCGCTTCGCGTCGAAGAAGCGAGTGAAGGCCACCGAGCTCGAGGGCGAGAAGCTCCTGCTCCTCGAGGAGGGGCATTGCCTGCGCGACCAGGCGCTCGAAGTTTGCGAGCACCTCGGCACGGAGGAACAGGCGTTCCGCGCTACGAGCCTCGAGACATTGCGGCAGATGGTCGCGTCCGGCCTCGGCCTCACGCTGCTGCCGGAGCTAGCGGCCGATGGGCCGTTCGCGGCGGCGCACGGACTTGCGGTGCGCCCCTTCGCCGCGCCGATGCCCAAGCGCGTCGTCGGCGGAGCGTGGCGGCGCTCGACTTCGCGCGGTGCGGCGATCGCGGCGGTGTGCGATCTCATCGTCCGTGCCGCACCGTGACCACGTGCTGCGGCTGGCCGCCTACACGGTGATCGAGAGGAGCTGGTAAAGGCCGCCGAAGTAGGTTCGCTTGCGCACGGCGACCCGGGATCCCGGCGGAAGCCAGCTGGTGATCTCGGCGCGCCACAAGTCGAGCGCGAACGGCTCCAGCATCCCGAACACGCCCGCCATCAGCCAGTACAGCGGATGCAGGCGCTTCGGGCGGTGATAGTCGACGACCACGATGCGGCCTCCCGGTCGCACCACGCGCAGTGCCTCCGCCAGCGTCTCGCGGCGGACAGCGGCCGGCTGCTCGTGCAGCAGGAAGAACAGCATTGCCCGGTCGTAGCTGCCTGTCGGGCACTCGAGCGCTGCGCTGTCTCCCTGGAACAGCTCCACCGCGGGTGATTCCCTGCTATCGGGTCCACGCCGCCGCAGCAGGCTGGCCGGCAGCTTGCGCGCCAGGTTATCGAGTTGAACGCGCAGCACGTCGACCACGTGAAGCTTGGCGCCGTGCGCAAGCCGCGCGGCGATGCGGCTTGTCAGGTCCCCGTATACGCAGGAGACCTGCAGCGTCCGCCCGGGCAGGCTTCCGCCGAGCGCAGCGAGCGCCGCGTTGCGCAGGCGGCCGTAATTACCCCACAGGATCAGGTTGACGAGCCATTGCCGCTCGAACAGGCGAACCGCCCGCGGATGCACGTAGGCCCACCAATACGTCCGCACCAGGTAATCCGGCACGTCTGCATCAGGCCTCGGCAATCGCACTTCCGCGTGCAAGGGGAGCTCTGCCCGGCCAGGTCCCGGTTACGGCCCGGGACTCGGCGCGGCGGCTGCGGCGCCGCCGAATCGATAGCGGAACGAGAGGCCGATGAGCTTGGCGTCGTGATCGTAAGGATCGGCGCCGCTCGCGAGGACCGACGGCACCGTGTCGGGCTCGACGCCTTCGAGCGCCCAGTCGTGGGCATCGAAATGCTCGTAACGCAGCGTGCCGATGACGTCGAGCGCCGGCGTCGCCGCGAATTGCACCTCGAGGCTCGGCCCGTGCGAGCGCGTGCGCAGCGACGGAAACGCCTGCGGCGCGCCGCTCTGCATCTCGACGTCGCCATCGCCGTCGATCAGGAAATATTCGAACCGCAAATTCCAGCGCTCCCCGAGACGATCGGCCCTGATGCCGGCAGAGGCCGTATCGAACCGGTCGCGACTCCTCGCCTCCCAGTCCGGCGCGCCGAACGACTGGCTGCCGCTCAGGCGGCTCACGATCTCCTGCCGCCCGTATGAAGCATACGCAAAGAAGCGCTCGGACATCGCCCACGACAGGTCGGCCGTTTCGCCGGAATCCCGGCTGCGCGTGAGGCCGAGGCTGGAGTTGACGTAGTCGTCCAGGTAATAGAAGCCGCCCAGCGAGACCGTCACGTGACCGGGCAGCGCGAAGTCGATCCCGGCATCCCAGAAGTCGCGCTCGCGGTCGGCCAGGTTGAACTTGCGCATCAGCGGATTCTGCGGCGCGCTCGCCGCCGTGTCCGGGACATAAGGATCCGTGTCGCGGTTGGCGCCGCCGTAGCGAGCCTGGATAGAGAGCCAGGCGAGCGGGTTCGCGCGCAGCCGCGCCCACGCGCGGTCCTCCGTCGCCTGCGCGGCTTCCTGGAAGGTCCGGTCCCACTCCTCGTGGTCCCACTCCGCGGAGAGTTGCAGCGGCCGGCCGGCCTGCGGCCACAGCAGGCGCGCGAGGTCGTAGTCGCCGGCCAGCCAGAACTTCTGGCGCCGGAAACTGTAGGGCGTGTTCGTCTCGGCTCCGCCGGGGAAGGTGTCGCTCTCCACCGTGTCGTACTCGGCGCGCGGCGTGCCATTGTCACGGTCGTCGTAGCGGTACCCCAGCCTGCCGCGCAGCCCTTCGAGCCAGGAGACTTGCGCGCCCAGGTCGCCGCGGAGTTGCAGGTCGATGTGCGTGACGTCGACGCTGCCGTCCAGCGACTCGCGCGGCAGCGTGCCGGTCGCGATCAACGCGTTGGTTGTATAGGGCAGGAACGCATCATTCTGCGACGCCCGGCCCAGCGATCCGTTGAACGTCAGGCGCCACGTTGCACCGAGCGCATAGCCGAGGCTGACCGCGAGCTGGTTGAACTGGTTATCCGGCTCCAGTGCCGTGCGCCCGCGGTCGGCCCCGGGTGCGATCGCGCTGAACGGGTTGTCCCAGGCGTAGTCCCACTGGCCCGAGAAGAAAGAGCCGAAGTAGCTGACGGCGACGCTCCCCCGCGACATCTCGTACCGCGCAGACCAGTCGACCTGATCGGTCACCGTGTCGACCGGGCTCGCGAGCTGGCTCGTGGTGGTGACGAAGTTGGCGCCGCGCAGCCGGTTGCCGTCGCGCGTCTCGTGCGTGAAATGCAGGTCGGTCTTCCAGCGCGAAGCGCCGTGGAGGCTGCCATCGAGCTGCCAGCGCTCGCGTGTCGTTGCGACGTCGTAGCCGCGCAACGAAGAGTCGAGTTCCGTCATGAGCTGCGTGCTGCCGGCGCGTACCCAGCCCGCAGGGAGTCCCAGCGACGAGCCGCCGCCGAGGAATGGCGTGACGGTGGTGTCGTAGCGGTTGTACGGCGCCGCGATGTAGCCCGCTTCGACCTTCCAGGCGCCCGCGCGGCCCGCCGCGACTTCGACGCTACGATCGTCCAGGCCGAGATCCCGGGCAACTGCGGACCAGTAAGCGCCATCCTCGCGGCGCTCGCCGGCAGAGCCGTCGAGCACGAGGTAGCCTCCGTCCTCGGTGATGCCGTCGAATTCGCCGAACCGGGCCGTGGCGCCGTCGGCGTAGAGGCTGCCCGCCTCCGCTTCAACCACCGGCTTGCCGTCCTCGAACGGGCAGAAATTGCATTCCCAACCGGAGGTGTCCACGGGCGCACCGAGCGCGGGCCAGGCCGCGCACAGCGTCAGCGCCGGCAAGACAGGGGAGCGCACGACTCCGCCCATGGATGTGCGTGTCGTCATCGTGTGAGCCTGCTGCCGGACGGATGATTCGAGCCGTGGACCTGCGAATGGCAGTTGAGGCAGCTGCCCGCCACCAGGTAAGGGGACGGCGCGCCCGCGGCGGGAAGTCCCTCGGGCCCGTAGGCAAAGCTCGGATGGCCGACCTGCGAATGGCATTGCTGGCACAGCAAGGGCGCACGCTGGGTCAGCATCGCCGGCTGGCTCGAGCCGTGAGGCACGTGGCAGTTCGAGCAGTCCTCCGCGACCGGCGCGTGCTCCCAGAGGAACGGCCCGCGCTTTTCGCCATGACAGGAATAGCAGGTTTCGTTGAGCGAGGCCCGGCGCAGGCTGAAGTCGTTGGCCGATCCGTGCGGCGCGTGGCACCCGGTGCACGCCATCAAGTTGCCTTCCATCGGGTGGTGGAAGGGCTTTGAGTACTGGGTGTGCTCCCGCTGGTGGCAGTCGAAGCAGACCATCGCCTGCCGATCCACCGTTTGGACGTCGTCCCTGGCCGCATGGATGCGGTGGCAACCGGCGCAGGCGACTCCGTTCTGCTCGTGCACGCCCGCATGCCAGGCGTCGCCGACCGCGTCGGCATGGCAACCGAGGCAAGCTTCGTTCTGCTGCGCGGACGGCGCCTGCGACCCGGCGCCGAAGCGCAGCACGGCCGGCCGCGGCTGCCCGCTGCGCACGCGCCCGGCATGTGCGCCGCCGGGACCGTGGCAGGCTTCGCATTGAAGCTGGCCGGCGCCGAACGGCGCATGCGGATCGGCGCGCGAGCCGTGCGGCGTCTTGAACAACGACAGCACGTCCGCGTCGTCGTGACACTTGATGCAGGTATCGGCGCCGTTCCGGCTGTACTCCGCCTCAGCCTGCGATTCCGGAGCCGGCGCGGCCGCGGCCGCCGCTTCCGCCAGCCACGCCGCCGCAAGGAGAGCGCCGGCGATCAGCGGCAAGCGTCGGGACCTCACGCGGTCCCTGCTAGGGACCGACGTTGTGCATGAGCTTCACGTCGGCGGTGCGGCCGGGGCCATGGCAGATCGTGCAGGACTCGACGCCCGACGAGACGATTGCGCCTTCCGCGGTCTTGCCGGCGTTGAAGTCGCCGCCGTTCTGCTCCATGTGCACGTGCGCCAGGTCGCTGCTGTGGCAGGCCGAGCAGGCCGCTGCGTTCGGGCTCACGGCGCGATCGTCCGCGAGCGTCGTGCGATCGCCGGCATCGAAGGTCGTTGCGTGAACCACCGAGCCGTCCACCGGATAGTAGGTATTCGGCTTGTGACAGTTCTCGCAGTTGTCCAGATGGCCGGGGAACCTGAGGTCAGTGAAATCGTTGATCGAGTTGTTGAACCCGCAGACCTGGAATTGCGCCGAGTGAATCTGGTGGATCATGAACTTGAAGTCGATGGCCTGGTCATCCGGCCCGAGCCCGGGCGACACGGGATCCGTCGGCGAATTGCTGCATGGCGGCAAGCGGCGCGCGATATCCGTGTTGTTCGGGTTGTGGCAGGTCGTGCAGAGCTCCGTGTTCTCCGTGCGATTGCCGCCGTGCAGCGAGAGCACGTTGTGGCAGGCGTCGCAGCGCGAGAGCTCGACTACCTGGCGGCGCGGCGTCGCGGCGGCGTCCGTGATCGGGAAGACCAGCCCAGTCGACGAGATCGGGATGTTCTCGAGCAAGCCGTCGCCGTTGGCGTCGACGCGCGCCCTGCCTTCGAGCAGCGCCTCGCCGGAGCCCGTCATGAAGAGCGGGATCGGGATCGTGGAGGTCGCGGAGAAGGTCAGGTCCGCATTCTTGACCACGGCGGGATCCAGGAAATTGATCCGCACCGGCAGCGCCGGCGTGCCGACGTCCGGCGCCGTCGCGGAACCGCTGCCGCGGTTGTTGAAATCGGCCGTGTTCCAGGCGATGTTCACGGTGAGCGAGGCGCCCGGCTGCCTGAACGGTCCGGCCGGATCCGTGGTGTCGTACGGCGCATCGCCGTTGGTCGGGTCCGTGACCTGGATGGTGACCGTCGGGTTCTGGCCCGGCGCTGTATTGGCCACGCTCACGACCGTGTACTTGAACTTCTGGGACGCGAGCTTCTCCGGTATCTCGTGCACCTTGATGGTGCGCAGGTCGCCGTTGTTGATGGTCGCGTCAGGCCCGTGGCAGGTCGCGCAGTCCGAGTCCTGCACGGCGAGGTTCGCGGCGCTGTGGCCCTGGCCGGTCTGGAAATTGATCAGCACCGGAGACGGTCCCTGCGGAACGCCGGCCACGATCTGCTGCGTGGTCGCGTCATGGCAGGCGCCGCAGGCCGCCGAGTTGACGGTGATCCGGAAGTTGCTCGCCTGCGGCGTGTCGGCGTCCGTCTCCTCGTGGCAAGTCGTGCAGTTGCGGTGGTCCTGCGGGAAGGCGACGTCGCTGAACTCGTGCAGCGTCCCGCCAAACCCGTAGATGCCGTAACTCAGCCCGAGGCCGATCGTGCCGGTCGTCTGTCCCGTGGGCAGCGTGGCCGGCTGCACGCTCGGCAGCGACTCGCCGCGGTGGATCTTGTGGATCATCACCTTGAAATCGACCGTATTGCCGCTCTGCGCGTCGAACGTGGTGGGCGAGTGGCACATCACGCAGTAACGCGTATCGAATCGCGCGCCGCCGTGGAAGGACAGCTGGTCGTGACAAGCCTCGCAGGTGTCGTTGTCGACGATTTCGCGAGAGAAGATGCCTGTGGTCGCGCCCGTGGAGGGCTGGAAGGTATAAACGGGGTTGATCGTCGGCGCGAGGCCGCGGATCTCGAAGCCGACTCGGTGCGTCAGCGTCGCGTCGTACGGAATGTCCGGGTCGTTCGTGATGTTCTTTGCGAACGTGTACTGATAGGTGCCGTCGCCGTTGTCCACGAACTGGCCGGTGGCGCCATTCTCGGTCGTGGCTTGGTTCACGGGCTGCGTGCCGGGACCCACCGGCCCCGGGTTCTCGGTGCGGCGCGTGTAGGCGCGCCAGGAACTCGACTGGCCGCTTTCGCCGGGAGCCAACCGGGCAACCACGAAGCTGATTGCCGGCGCCGTCAGGCCGGTGAGCGGACGGCCGAGCTCGTCGGCGAGACCGAACTGCACGACCGGCTGCCCGCCGTCCGGCACCGTGACGCCGGTAATGACCGCGGTGATCTCTTTGGCATTCGCGACGTCGACCGTCGCGCCGCTCCCCGGCGGCCCGGGCGGACCCGGCGGTCCGGGCGGCCCCGGAGATCCGGCCGAACCTTGGTCCCCGGTGCAGGCCGCGAGAAGAAACGTCAGGCCGAGGATTGCGGCGCAGCCGAACTGTGTCCGGCGGCCGCTAGGTCTTTGAAAGGATGCCCCTGCCGAGGATGCGCTCATGGGTATCCCCCATCATCCACCCCGGCCCGATGGGAACCGGGTGAAAACCCCTAGCGATGATATGCTTCGTTGTGGCTGCTTGCACTTGATCTGGATCAATTACACGGACCACGGGCTAAGCAAAGACTGCGTCCAGACGTATTTGGGGGGAGTGCGGCCGTGAATGCGCCACGCCAAAGCCTGAGCATTGCCTTCCTGTTGACCTCGTTGCTCGCGCTGCCGGCGGTCGCCGGCGACGCCGCGACCATGGCAAAGGCCTGCGAGGACTGCCATGGCAAGAACGGCGTCAGCGAGTCCGACGACGTTCCGACCATCGCCGGCATCTCGGCCCCCGTTCATGGCGATTTCCTGGTGGCCTATCAGGAGAAGGCGCGGCCGTGCCGAGCTTCCAAGTATCGCCACGGCGACACCTCGCGCCCGGAGACGGACATGTGCGCCATCGCCGCGAAGCTGAGCGATGCGGACGTCGAGGCCGTCGCGGGCTATTTCGCGGCGCAATCCTTCGTCCCGGCCAAGCAGCCTTTCGACGCTGCGAAGGCGGCCGCCGGCAAGACCCTGCACGCTCGCGACTGCGCCAAGTGCCACACCGATGGCGGACGCAATCCCGATGACGACGCCAGCATCCTGGGCGGCCAGCACCTCAAGTACTTGCAGCAGGCCCTCGCGGACCTCCGGTCCGGGAAGCGCGAACCGGGCAAGAAGATGGGCGAGAAACTCAAGCCGTTGAGCGACGCCGAGGTCGAGACGCTCGCTCAGTACTACGCCAGCCAGCAATAGCGCGCGTTCGCGCGGGGCGACAGGATCCGCCAGTGACGACCGAAAAAGAGAGCTTCTGGGCGCGCCTGTGGCGCCGGCCGAAGAGCCGTTGGCTTCTTGGCATTCCGGCCGGTGGCCTCGTCATGTTTGTCGCGGGCGTGCTGTTCTGGGGCGGATTCAACTGGACGCTCGAAATGACGAATACGGAGGAGTTCTGCACCTCCTGCCACGAGATGCGGGACTTCATCTACCCCGAATACAAGGAGACGATCCACTACTCGAACCGCACCGGCGTCCGCGCGAGCTGCCCGGACTGCCACGTGCCGCATCCCTACATCTACAAGCTGCAGCGCAAGGTCTACGCGTCCAACGAGCTGTTCCACAAGGTCATGGGGACAGTCGACACGCGCGAGAAATTCGAGGCGAAGCGCCTCGAGATGGCGCGAAGCGTATGGCATGTCATGAAGACGACGGACTCGCGCGAGTGCCGCAACTGCCACGAGTTCCAGCACATGGATCCCGAAGCGCAGGAGCGCGTGTCTGCGCGGCGGCATGAGAAGGCGTTCAAGCAGGGTGAAACCTGCATCGACTGCCACAAGGGCATCGCCCACCACCTGCCGAAGGACTACGACGAGGAAGCGGAGAAGTCGGCCGGCGCCGAATCGGGCGATTCGCAGCCGTAACCAGCAGCCTGAACCCGGTCGGTTGGCGCGATAATGGCCAGCGCCATGAGAGCCGCTGGCATGTCCTTTCCAGCCTTCGTCGCGGCGGCAACTTCGGCGGCAGCTGTTGCCGCGGGACCGCTGCCCCGCCTCGTCATCGAGCCCGGCACCCTCACGGTCTCAGGCGTCTCGGCCGGCGGCTACATGGCGACGCAGTACCAGGTGGCGTATTCGAAGGACGTCGCGGGGGCCGGGATCATCGGCGCGGGACCCTGGCTTTGCGCCGAGGGCATCATCACGCGAGCGCTCGACGACTGCACGAAAGGCAGCGCCGCGGGGCCCGAAACCTCGCTGCTCGCCGCTTCCTTGCGCACGAGCGCGGCGGCAGGCCTCGTCGACGATCCGTCCTGGCTCGCGCCCGATCGCGTGTGGATCTTCCACGGCGCGAAGGATGCGCGGATCGGCGCCGCGGTCTCCGACTCGCTGCTGCGCTTCTACAAGGAGTTCATCCCGCTCGAGCGGATCCACTACGAAACGCAGGTACCCGCTGCGCACGGGTTCCCGACCGTCTCGGAAGGCGGCGCCTGCGACGGCGATGCCTCGCCGTGGATCCTCGCGTGCAACTTCGACGCCGCCGGCGAGATGTTGAAGTATTTCTACGGTGACCTTGCGCCGCCGGTTACTCCCGTCGCAGGCACCTTCCTGAGCTTCGACCAGAAGGCCTACCTCGCGCGCGAGTCGCTCGCGTCGATGGCCGGCGAAGGATTCCTGTTCGTGCCGAAGGACTGCACCGCAGGCAGGCCTTGCCGGATCCACGTCGCCTTCCATGGCTGCCGGCAGGGAATCGAATTCATCGGTCGCGAGTTTGCGAAGGAGACCGGGTACAACCGCTGGGCCGATGCGAACCGCATCGTCGTGCTCTACCCGCAAGCCGCGAAGAGCTGGTTCTGGCCGTTCAATCCCTGGGGTTGCTGGGACTGGTGGGGCTACAGCGGCGCGGACTACGCGACCCGCAACGCCGCGCAGCTCGCGACAGTCCACGCCATGCTAACCGCCCTCGGCGCGTTTTAAAGGGGACGCGCCTCTTTAAAACCTCGCGCGGTAGTCGGCCGGCGTGATGCCGACGAGCTCCTGGAAGCTCCGGCGCATCGACTGCTCGTCGGCGAAGCCGCAGTCGCGCGCCACCTGCTTGAGGCGCGCCGCGCCCTCCTCGATCCGCCGCCGGGCCTGCTCGACGCGCAGCCGCCGCACGTAGACGCCCGGGCTCGCGCCGAGTCGCGCGTGGAACTGCCGCGCGAAGTGGCGCGGGCTCATGCTCATGCGCCGCGCAAGGCCCTCGACCGTCAGGTCGCCACGAGGGTTCTCGAGCATCCAGAGCTCCAGCTCGCCGAAGAGGTCGTCGCGCTTCTGCGCCTCGAGGTGCCGGCTGAATTGCGACTGCCCGCCGGGCCGCTTCAGGAACAGGACGAGCTCCTGCGCGACCGCGAGCGCGACCGCCTTGCCGTGGTCCTGCTCGACGAGCGCGAGTGCGAGGTCCATGCCCGCGGTGACGCCCGCAGAGGTGTAGATGTTGCCCGAGCGGACATAAAGCGCGTCGCGGTCGACCTGCGCCTTCGGTGCGAGCTTCGCGAGGCGATCGAGGTAGGCCCAGTGCGTCGTCGCGGCGCGGCCCTCGAGCAGGCCCGCCGCCGCGAGGAGCATGGCGCCGTTGCAGATCGAGCCGAGGCGCTCGATGCGCCGCGCCTGCGCCGCGAGCCAGCCGAGCAGCGCGCGGTCATTCGCCGCAGCCTCCCAGCCGATGCCGCCCGCGACGAGAAGCGTGTCCGCGTCGTCCACGTCCGCGTAGCGGCGCGCCGCCACGAGTTCGAGTCCGTTCGACATCGCGAGCGGCCCCGCCCGCGCGGCGACGAGCTCTATCGAATAAACCGGCGTGCGCGTACCTCGGTGTTCCGTGAGCCAACGCGCCGTGCGCGCAAAGACCTCGAGCGGCCCGGTGATGTCGAGCACCTGGGCTTGCGCAAATCCCAGCATTACGACGCGGTGCGGCCTCGAACGCGATCTCGGGCGAGGGACGGATCTCATGGGAGCCGAAGATAGCGGCGCAAGCACGCGCCCGGGCGAGTATGGCAGGAAATGACGCTTACCTGTCCGGCCTGCCATGCGACGCGGGGCGAGCATGCCGCATCCATGGCGCGATAGGTCCACAGGAGGAACCGGACATGGACAGACGGCGTTTCATCGGCACGACGCTCGCGGCCTCGGTCGCGCTCTTCAACTTCCCGCGCGCGCGGTCGGCAGAGGGCGGCGCTCAAGCACCCTTGCCAAAGCGCAGGCGCACGCGCGTCGCATTCATGCTCGGCGAACACGCCAACGTGATCGACACATGCGGGCCGTGGGAGGTCTTCCAGGACGCGGCATCGCCCGACGGCGACGACGTCGGGTTCGAGCTGTACACGGTGGCGCCGGAAGAGGGCCCGATCGAGATGACCGGCGGACTCCGGGTTCTGCCCAAGTACACGATCAAGAACGCGCCGCAGCCGAACGTGATCGTCGTCCCCGCACATAAGTCGACGGGCGAGTCGCGCGAGTGGCTCGTCCAAGCGAGCGGCGGGACCGACGTGACGATGTCGGTCTGCACCGGCGCCTTCCAGCTGGCACGTGCGGGACTCCTGAAGGGAATCCCCGCGACCACTCACCATGAGTTCTTCGATTCCTTCGCAAAGGAATTTCCGGACATCGAGCTGCGACGCGGGCTTCGCTTCGTGGACAGCGGCCGCATCGCGACGGCGGGCGGGCTCACCTCCGGCATCGACCTCGCGCTGCACATCGTCTCGCGCTATCACGGCGTCGAGACGGCGACCGCAACAGCCGCGTATATGGAGTATTCAAGCGACGCCTGGCGCGCGTGACGACGAGGCGTCACACGACGGCTGTTGCTTCTATCTCGACTTTGGCACGCGGCTCGAGCAGCCCCGCGACGACGACCACGGACATCGCGGGGAAATTGCGGCCGATCAGCTCGCGGTAAGCAGCTCCGATCTCGGCGAGCGCCGCGTTGTACTCGTCGCGGCTCGTGACGTACCAGGTCATGCGGACGAGGTGTTCCGGCTGCGCGCCGGCGCAGGCGAGCACGGCGACGACGTTCGCGAGCGCCTGGCGCACCTGCGACGCGAAGTCGTCGCTGACGAAGCGTTGCTCGGCGTCCCAGCCGATCTGCCCCGCGACGAAGACCAGGCGCCCGGCCGCCGCGACGCCATTCGCGTAGCCGCGCGGCCGTGCCCAGCCGGGCGGCTGCAGGATCTCACGGCTCATTTCAGGAGCTCCCGCGCGACGATGAGCTTCTGCACCTCGCTCGCGCCCTCGTAGATGCGCAGCGCCCTTATCTCGCGGTACAGGCGCTCGACCACCGCGCCCTGGACGAGCCCGCGCCCGCCGAAGATCTGCACGGCCCTGTCGATGATCGCCTGCGCGCTCTCAGTCGCCGTGAGCTTCGCCATCGCGGCCGCGCCGGTGAAGGCGCGTCCCGTGTCACGCAGCCAGGCCGCACGGTAGGTGAGGAGCGTCGCGGCATCGAGCGCCGTCGCCATTTCCGCAAGCGCCGCCTGCGTCAGCTGGAATTCGGCGAGCGGCTTGCCGAAGAGTCCCCGCGAGCGCGCATGGGCGGCCGCTTCGTTCAGGGCGCGCCGCGCGAAGCCGCAGGCCGCGGCCGCGACCGAGGTGCGGAACACGTCGAGCGTGCGCATCGCGATCTTGAAGCCCTCGCCTTCCGCGCCGATGAGCCGCGCCGCCGGGATGCGGCATTCCTCGAAGGCGAGACGCGCGAGCGGGTGCGGCGCCATGGCGTCGATGCGCTCCGCGATCGTGAAGCCTGAGTCGCCCGGCTTCACGACGAAGGCGCTGATACCCTCGGCCGACACGCTGCCGTCCGGCCGCCGGCTGCCGGGCGCTGTGCGCGCGAACACGACGTAGAAGTCCGCGATCCCGCCGTTGCTGATCCAGGTCTTCTCGCCGTCCAGCACGTATTGCGCGCCATCGAGCCGCGCCGTCGTCTGCATCGCCGCGACGTCGGAGCCTGCGCCCGGCTCGGAGAGCGCGAAGGCCGCGATCGACTGCCCGGCACCGACGCGCGGCAGCCACAATGAACGCATCTGCTCGCCGGCCGCGAGCGAGAGCGGCGCGCTGCCGAGCCCCTGCATCGCAAACGCGAAATCGGCGAGGCCATCGTGGCGCGCGAGCGTCTCTCGGAGGATGCAGATCGAGCGCGCATCGAGCTCGGTGGCCGGGCCGCCGTCGGCGGCGCGCAGGCAATGCATCAGGAGCCCGGCCTTGCCGAGCGCTGCGACCAGCTCGCGGCAGCGCGCGTCGACGGCGGCACGCTCCGTCGGGTGGGCGTCACCCGCCAGGTGCGTGCTCGCCCAACTCTCCGCTTCCTCCGCGAGGCGTCGATGCTCCTCGGAGAAGAACGGCCATTGCAGTCGCTCGACGTGGCTGTCCATCAATCCCCCTCGAAGACCGGCTTCATTTTCGCCGCGAAGGCCTCGTAGGCACGGCGGAAATCGGCGCTCTGCATGAGCCCCGCCTGGGCCCTCGCCTCGGCGTCGATCGCCTCGTTGACGCCCATGTTCCATTCGAGGTGCAGCATCTTCTTCGTCAGCGCGTGCGCGAGCGTCGGCCCCGCCGCGAGCTCCGCGGCGATCCTGCCGGCGGTCGCGGGCAATTCGGCGGCCGGCACAATGGCATTGTAGAAACCGATGCGCTCGCCCTCGGCGGCATCGAAGGCCCGTCCCGTGTAGAGGAGCTCCGCCGCCCGGCCCTGTCCGATCAGCCGCGGCAGCAGCGCACAAGCGCCCATGTCGCAGCCCGCGAGGCCGACGCGCACGAAGAGAAACGCCGCCTTCGCAGCCGGCGTCGCGTAGCGGAAATCCGAAGCGAGCGCGAGCATCGCGCCCGCACCCGCGCAGATGCCGTCGATGGCGGAGATGATCGGCTGCGGGCAGGCCCGCATCGCCCGCACGAGGTCACCCGTCATGCGCGTGAACTCGAGGAGCCCCTTCTCGTCCATCTTCGTGAGCGGCCCGATGATCTCGTGCACGTCGCCGCCCGAGCAGAAGTTTCCGCCGGCGCCGTCGATCACGACGGCGCGCACGCCGCCGCCGTCGTGCAGCAGCCGGAAGAGGTCGCGGAGCTCTGCGTAGGAGTCGAAGGTGAGCGGGTTCTTCTTTTCCGGGCGGTTGAGCGTCAGGTAACCGACGCGGTTCTCGACGCGCCACAGGAAGTGTTTGGCCGCGTAGCCCGTGAGGTCCGGAATCTCGGTCTTCATGCCTCCCCCTCGAGTGAACGGACGTGTGCCTTGAGCCGCGCGAGCAGCGCCGCCATCTTCGACATCTCGCGGCCCGACAGCTCCTTGAAAGCCTCGACGATCCAGCGCTCGTGTTCCTCGGCCATCGCCGAGAACGCGCGCCGGCCCGCGCCCGTCAGACGCACGAGACGCGCGCGCCGGTCGCCCGGCTCCGCGACGCGCTCGACGAGGCCTTCCTTCTCGAGCATGTCGGTGATGCCCGTGACGTTCCCGCCGGTCACCATCATGCGCTTCGAGAGCTCGCCCATCTTGAGCCCTCTCGGCACCCGCTCGAGCTGGGCCATGAGGTCGAAGCGCGGCAACGTCGTCGCATAGCGCTCCTGGAGCAGCCGGCGCGTGCGCGTCTCGACCAGGCGGTTGGTTGCGAGCATGCGCAGCCACAGCCGGATCGCGCCATGGTCTGCGCGATCGACGCGCGTCTCGGCGTCCGTCGCGCGCGCGTCCATCAGGTGACCTCCCCACCCGCGACCGCGACGCTCTGGCCGGTCATGCTCTCGCTGCCCGGCCTGCAGAGCCAGAGGACTGCGTTGGCGACCTCGGCCGGCTGCACGAGCCGCAGCTGCGGGTTGAAGGTGACGAGCGACTCCCGCGCCTCGGCCTCGCTGCGCGCCGTCTTCTCGCTGATGTTCTTGATCGCGTCGCGCACGACGCCGGTGTCCGTGTAGCCGGGACAGACGGCGTTGACGGTCACGCCGGTCTTCGCGACCTCGAGCGCGAGCGCGCGCGTCAGGCCGACGAGGCCATGCTTCGCCGCACAGTAAGCCGTGCAGTACGCGTAGCCTCGAAGGCCGGCGGTGCTCGCGACGTTCACGATGCGGCCCCAGTTCGCCGCGAGCATGGCGGGCAGCGCGGCCCGCGTGCAGTGGTAGGCACCGGTGAGATTGACTTCGAGCATCGCGCGCCAGAATGCCGCGTCGGTCCTCGCGTGCGTCCGGCTCTTCGCGAGACCGGCGTTGTTCACGAGGATCACGATCTCTCCCGCCGCCGCGCGTGCCTGGTCGAAGGCGCGCTCGACCTGTGCGGCGTCGGTGACATCCGCCGTCACGGCCTGCGCGCCGCCCGGCAATGACTCGGCCGTCTTCGCGATCTCGGATTCCGTCCGCGCGAGAAGCGTCACGCGCGCCCCGGCGCCGGCGAGCGCGGCCGCGATCGCGGCGCCGATGCCGCGTCCACCGCCCGTGACGAGCGCGTGCCTGCCCTGGAGATCGTCTGTCACTCCGCCTCCTTACACCGGTCCCGTCATCTGCGCCGCGCGCTCGAGGTTGCGCTCGAGCTGGCGACGCGCGGATGCGTACTGCGACGGCCACCATTGCTCCGTGAAATGCTGCTCGGCCGCGGCGCGGAGCGTCCAGGACGGGTCCGCGAGGTGCGGCCTCGCGAGCGCGCAGAGGTCGGCGCGACCCGAGGCGATGATCGAGTTCGCGTGGTCCGCCTCGAAGATGTTGCCGACGGCGATCGTCGGGACGCCGACGACGTTTCGCACGAGGTCGGAGAACGGCGTCTGCCACATGCGTCCGTATACCGGCTTCTGCCAGGGCACGGTCTGGCCGCTCGACAGGTCGAGGATGTCGGCGCCCCCGGCTTTCATCGCGCGGGCGATCGTGATCAGCTCGTCCTCGCCAAGGCCGCCGGGCGCCCAGTCGCTCGACGACAGGCGCACCGAGAGCGGCTTGTCCGCGGGCCAGGCCGCGCGCACCGCCGCGAGCACTTCGAGTGGAAAGCGAATCCGCTTGCCGACGTCGCCGCCGTAGGCGTCCGTGCGCTGGTTCGTGAGCGGCGAGATGAAGCTCGCCAGCAGATAGCCGTGCGCCATGTGCAGCTCGAGCATGTCGAAGCCCGCCTGCTCGGCGAAGCGCGCGCCGCGGACGAAGTCGCCGAGCACGCGGTCCATGTCGTCGCGGCCCATCTCGCGCGGCGGCGAGCTGATTCCTTCGAAGTACGGCAGCGACGAGGGCGCCATCGTTTCCCAGTTGCCGCCCGGCAGCGGGTAGCTGTCCTCCTCCCAGCCGAGCTGCGTCGAGCCCTTGCGGCCGGAATGACCGAGCTGCATGCAGACCTTCACGCGGCTGTGGTCGTGCGCGAACGCGACGATCCGCCGCCAGGCATCCCGCTGCGCATGGTTCCAGATCCCGGTGCATCCCGGCGAGATGCGCGCGTCCGGCGAGGTGCAGGTCATCTCCGTGAAGAGCAGTCCCGCCCCGCCCGTTGCGCGCGCGCCGAGGTGCACGAGGTGCCAGTCGTTCGGCATTCCATCGACGGCCGAGTACTGCGCCATCGGCGACACGACGATGCGGTTCTCGACGCGAAGCCCCCGCAGCTCGAAGGGCAGGAACATCGGCGGGCGCGGCTTCGCGAGGCCGGCGCGCTTCGCGAGCTCCGTCTCGACGCGCTCGACGAACGCCGGGTCGCGGAGCTTGAGGTTCGCGTGGCCGATGCGCTGGCTGCCGGTCAGCAGGCTGTACGTGAACTGCCAGGGCTCGAGCTTCGTGTAACGCGCGACGCTCTCGAACCAGCGCATGCGGTTGCGCGCCGCGCTCTGGAGCTTCAATGCCTCGGTCTCGCGCTCCTCCTCGTAGGCCGCCAGCGCAGCCGGGACGTCCGCCGCGCCTGCTGAGCGTGCCACGAGCGCGATCGCGTCCTCCATGGCGAGCTTGGTGCCGGAGCCGATCGAGAAGTGCGCCGTGTGCGCGGCATCCCCGATCAGCACGCGATTGCCGTGGTGCCAGCGCCGGCAGAGGACGCGCTGGAAATTGAGCCAGGCGGAGCCGCGCCGGTGCGCGGCGTTGCTCATGAGTCGGTGGCCGTCGAGGTACTTCGCGAACAGCTGCTCGCAGAACGCGATGGACTGCTCGTGGTTCGCCGCATCCAGCCCAAGCGCGCGCCAGGTCTCCTCGCGCGTCTCGACGATGACGGTCGAGAGCGACTGGCTGAACTGGTAGGCATGGACCTGGAACCAGCCGTGCTCGGTCTCCTCGAACGCGAAGGTGAAGGCCGGGAACGGCTTCGTCGTGCCGAGCCAGATGTAGCGGCACTCACGCGTGTCGATGTCGGGCTCGAAGACGGCTTCGTGGCGCTTCCGCGTGCGACTGTTGACGCCGTCGGCGGCGACCACGAGGTCGGCATCCGCGAAAATCGAGTCGTCCGCTATTTCCTGCTGGAAATGGTGGACCACCCCGAGCTCCGCGCCCCGCTCCTGCAGGATGCCGAGCAGGCGCTTGCGCTCGATGCCGCAGAAGCCATGGCCGCCGGTCGTCGTGGTCGTGCCGCGGTAGTGGACGTCGATGTCGTCCCAGTGGTGGAAGCTGCCCGTGATTGCCTCTTGCGAGGGTGCGTCGGCCGCACGGAAGTTTTCCATCGTGCGGTCGGAGAACACGACGCCCCAGCCGAAGGTGTCGTCGGGCCGGTTGCGCTCGTAGACCTCCACGCGCGCCTGCGGCAGGGCCTTGCGGAAGAGGATGGAGGCGTAGAGTCCCGCGGGCCCGCCCCCGAGGCAGACGATGCGCTTCACGGGCGGAATTACAGGCCTGAATTATTTAAATGTCAACTAAATCCGGCCCGAGCCATGACAGCCGTCAAGGATTCCGAAGGGCCTTGCGCTGAAGCTTGCCGGTCGCGGTCTTGGGGAGGGCCTCCAGGAACTCGATGACCCGCGGGTACTTGTAGGGGGCGATGCGCTGCTTCACGAAGTCCTGGAGCTCCCTGACGAGGGAGATGTCCCCTGCCCGCCCGGGCGCCAGCACGACGCAGGCCTTCACGACAGTGCCGCGCTCGGAGTCGGCTGCGCCGATCACGGCGCACTCGCGCACGGCCGGGTGTGCGAGCAGCGCCCATTCCACCTCGGGCCCCGCGATGTTGTAGCCGGCCGAGACGATCATGTCGTCGGCGCGCGAGACGAACCAGAAATAGCCGTCCTCGTCCAGGCGGTAGATGTCGCCGGTGACGTTCCAGCCGTCCCGCACGTAATCGCGCTGGCGCGCGTCGTCGAGGTAGCGGCAGCCGGTCGGGCCGGTCACGGCGAGCCGGCCGGTGCTGCCGCGCGGCAGCTCCTTGCCCGCCTCGTCGAGGACGCAGGCGCGGTAGCCCGGCAGCGGCTTGCCGGTCGAGCCCGGCCGGACCTCGTCGCCGGCGGCCGCGATGAATATGTGGATCATCTCGGTCGCGCCGATACCGTCGATGATCCGGATCCCGGTTTTCTCGAACCAGAGGTCCGATACCGCCTTCGGCAGGAACTCGCCGGCCGACACGCAGCGCTTCAGCGTGCGGAGGTCGCGGCCCGCGAGCTCACCGGCCAGCGCGCGATAGGCAAACGGCGCGGTGAAGAGGCAGGTGATGCCGTGCTTCTCGATCGCGGCGAGCACGGCGGCGGGCGCCGGTGCCTCGATAGGTACGGTCGCGGCGCGAAACCGCAGCGGAAAGACCAGCAGTGCGCCGAGGCCAAAGGTGAATCCGATCGGAGGACTTCCGGCGTAGACGTCGCCGGGGGCGGTCTCGAGCAGGTGCCGCGCCACCACATCCGCCATCGCCAGCACGTCGCGATGGAAATGGACGCAGGCTTTCGGCTGGCCCGTCGTGCCCGACGTGAAGGCCAGGAGACAGACGTCGTCGGCCGCCGTGTCGGCGTTCTCGAAGCGATCGGAGGCCGCCGCCATGCGTGACTCGAGGTCGCCGTTGCCCCACGCGATGACGGTGCCGACGCCACCCGGCGCCGCGACCGCCTCGAGCTCCGCCAGAAGGCGATGGTCCGAGAGTGCGAACGCGGGCTTTGCCTTGCGGATGACGGCCGTAAGCTCGGGCGCGCGCAGGAGCGGCATGGTCGTGACTGCGATCGCGCCCGCCTTCATGACGGCGAGCCAGGCCGCGTAGAGCTCGGGCCCGTTGTAACCGCGAAGCAGTACGCGGTTGCCCGGCTCGAGGCCGGCGTCCTTCAGGACATTCGCGATGCGGTTCGCGCGGGCGACCAGTTCGCGGTAGGTGATCCGCCCGGCATCCGTGAGTATCGCCGGGCGGTCGCCGTGACCCTCGGCGACGGCGTCGTCCAGGAGCACGGTCGCGCAGTTCAGGCGCTCGGGATAGCGCAGCTCGGGCAGGTCGAAGTGCAGCCGCGGCCACTCTTCCCTCGGCGGCAGCCGGTCCTTTGCAAACGTGTCCACGGCGCGATTCTACTAAAGGGGACGCGCCCCTTTACCGCGGGGGCGCCGGATCGCCGATGCTCATTGGAAGTAAAGGGGCGCGTCCCCTTTAGTAGAATCGCGCGATGCCTGCGTATCTCGAAACCGAACAAGAGCTGTCGCGGCTGGCGCGGCGGGCGGCGGGCATGCGCGGCGGCCCCCGCCTCCTGATCCTGCCCGGCATCATGGGCTCGAGCATCGGGCTCCTCCGCAAGAACGGCGGCGTCGACGTGACCTGGTTCGACCCGGTCGAGATCTGCCAGGGCCAGCTCGTGAAGCTCGCACTTCCCGCCGGCAACCGATACTGGGCGACGGGCGTGCTCAAGTTCGCGTACGAGCGGCTGCGCCTCGTGCTGCGCATCGCCGGTTTCGACGCCGTGTTCCATCCCTACGACTGGCGCCGCGACCTCCTGTGGAACGGGCGCGAGCTCGCCGACCGGCTGCTGCGCGAGAAGCGCCAGGACGTCGTGCTCGTCGGCCACAGCTTGGGCGGTCTCGTGGCGCGCGCCGCGCTCGCGCACAAGGGCGGCGAGCGCATCAGCCGCGTGATCCAGCTCGGCGCACCGAACAAGGGCGTCTTCGTCGCCGTGCAGGCGCTTCGCGGAACCTATCCGCTGGTCCGGCGCGTCGCGATGCTGGACCTGAAGCACAGCGCCGACGACCTCGCGCGCAAGATGCTGACGACCTTCCCGGGCCTCTGCGAACTCCTGCCGGCGGCGCATGTCTGCAAGAACTTTGACCCTTTCGACCCGGATCAATGGCCCGAGGGCCCCAAGCCTTCGGCCGCCATCCTCGAGGGCGCGCGCACGGCGATCGACGGCCTGCCGCCGCCCGATGAGCGCTTCCGGTTGATCGCGGGCTTCGGCCAGGACACGGTGCTGGGCCTCCGACGCTCAGGCCGCCGGCTCGAGTTTGGCCGCGGGCCGGCCGGCGACGGCACCGTGCCACTCGCGCTCGCGCAGTGGCCCAACCTTCCGACCTGGTACGCCGAAGAGAGCCACGGCTCGCTCCCCGGAAACCCGGAAGTGGGCCGCGCCGTCGTCGACCTTGCGCGAGCGGATGCGACCACCGCCCTGCCGCGCCTGCTGCCGCGCCGCCGCGGCGTGCCGACATTGTGGCAGGAGGACCTCCGCACCGCGCCTGCGCCGAAGATCGCCTGGGGCGACCTCTCCGAGCGCGAGCAGCGCGAGTTCCTGCACGAGTTCGTCGGCGTCACGCTGCCGTCAACGGCCGCGGCGACTCCGAAGCGCGCGGCGACCGCGAAAGCGGTCGAGCTCGCCTTCATGGAGGGCAGCATCACGCAGAGCGGCGCGGCGGCGATCGTGCTCGGCGCGTTCGCCAACGTGGAGCCGGCGGGCGCGGCCCAGGCGATCGACCGCATGCTGCATGGCGCGATCAGCGACCTCGCGCGGCGGCGCGCGATCAGCGCGGCGGCCGGCGAGGTGTTCGTGCTGCCCGTCGGGCGCCACGGCATCGTTCCCCGGCTCGTCGTCTTCGCCGGCCTCGGCAACTTCGGCCGCTACGGGCCTGACGTGCAGCGCCTCGCCGCGGCGAACGTCACGCGGACGCTCGCGCTCTCGGGCGTCGAGAACTTCTCGATGGTGCTCTGGGGAACCGCTTCGGGCACCGAGCCCGACGACGCGGCGCGAGCGCAACTCGAGGGCGTCCTGACCGCGCTCTCGGACCTGGATGCGGAGCAGCGCGTCAAGCGCATCACCATCGTGTCGCGCGACGCCGGAAGGCTCGCGGCGGCGCGACGGGTCGCGGAGGACCTCCTCCGCCTGCATCCGGCGGCGCCGCTGCTGCGCATCGCGCCGCAGCGAAAGCCGAAGGCGCAAAAACCCGCCCGCATCGTCAAGCCGGCGGCGACGCCGCTTGCCTGGCTGTTCGTGCAGGAGTCGGCGGCGCAGCTGCGCGTCGCCCTCCTCGGCCCGGCGCCGAAGGCGACGGCCCTCGTCGCGAATCGCCGGCTCGACTTGCGCCTGCTCGAGCGCGAGCACTCGCGCCTCGTGCCGGGAATCTCGATCGGCGACCTCGAGGAGTTCGGCGAGCGGCTCTCGGGCCTGCTGCTGCCGCCCGAGATCGCCGAGGCCCTGCCGTCGGTGAAAGGATCCCCGCTCGTCGTCGTGCACGATACGGCGAGCGCACACTGGCCCTGGGAAGTGTTGTCGCTCAAGGGCTGGGCACCCGCCGCTTCGAAGGGCCTGTCGCGCCGCTATGCCGCCGAAGGCATGTCGGTCGCGAAGTGGCGCGAGCAGCGCCGCCGCGCGCGCGAGTTCAACGTCCTGCTCGTGATCAACCCGACCGGCGACCTGCCGGGCGCGGTGGAGGAAGGCGAGCGCGTCGCGGCGATGCTGACGCAGATCGAGGGCGCGGGCATCACCGCGATCCGCGGCGGCGACGCGACGCGCGCGCGGCTCCTCGCCGAATTCCGCTCCGGCGACTACGACGCGATCCACTTCGCCGGCCATGCCTGGTTCGACCCCGAGGCGCCCGCCTCGAGCGGCATCCTGTGCGCGGGCGGCCGCGTGCTCTCGGGCAGCGACCTGGCCGCGATGGACTCCGTGCCGGCACTCGTCTTCTTCAACGCCTGCGAATCCGGGCGGCTGCGCGCGACGGTCAACCCGCTGCGCCAGCTCGACCGCAGCGTCGGCTTCGCCGAGGCCTTCCTGCGCGGCGGCGTCGCGAACTTCATCGGCACCTGGTGGCCTGTCTCCGACGCCGCGGCCTCGACCTTTGCGACGACGCTTTATCGCGAGCTCGCCAAGGCCGAGTCGATCGGCAGCGCGCTGAACGCCGCGCGCACCGGCGTGCGCGCGCTGCCTTCCGCCGACTGGGCGAACTACCTGCACTACGGCAGCTACGACTTCACGCTGAAGGCGCCGAAGGCCTGAGGGCGGCGTGGCACGCATCGCAAGCCTGCACGTCTACCCGGTCAAGTCCTGCCGCGGGATCGACGTCGACTCGTTCCTGCTGACGGACACGGGCCCCGCGTGGGACCGGCGCTGGATGATCGTCACGCCGGCGGGCCACTTCATCACGCAACGCTCGCACCCGGCGATGGCGACGATCGCCGTGGCGATCCAGGGCGGCAGGCTCCGGCTCACCGCCTCCGGGCGCGCGCCGCTCGAGGTCACCGTGGACCACGGCGGGAAGTCGTGGCCGGTCGTCGTCTGGAAGAGTACCTGCCTCGGCATCGACGCGGGAGACGCGGCGGCCGCCTGGCTGTCGGACGTGCTCGGCGAGCCGCTCCGGCTCGTGCGACAGGATCCTGCGCAGCCGCGCCACGCCAATACGCAATACGCGCCCGAATCCACGCCGGTGTCGTTCGCGGACGCTTACCCGATCCTCATGATCTCGCGCGCGTCGCTCGAGGAACTGAATCGCCGGCTGCCCGCGCCGATCCCGATGACTCGCTTCCGCCCGAACGTCGTGATCGAAGGCGTCGAGGCCCATGCCGAGGATGCGATGACGCGATTCCGCACTGGGTCCGTCGTCCTGCGCGGCATCAAGCATTGCGATCGCTGCCCGATTACGACCACGGACCAGCTGACTGGCGCCCGCGACCCGCACCAGCAGCCGCTTCGCACGCTCGCGACCTACCGGCATGACTACGTACTGAAGGGCGTCGTCTTCGGCCAGAACTGCGTCGTCGAATCCGGATTCGGCGAGCGCCTCGCGGTCGGAGCGCCGCTCACGATCGGTTAGCGGCGAGAAATAAAGGGGACGCGCCCCTTTACTTTTGCCGGTTCGGCCGCCCAGGCAAATACGAAAAAATAAAGGGGCGCGTCCCCTTTATTTCTTTATTTCCTTACCAGGTGTAGCGGACGCGGTAGGTGACAGTCGCCTCGCCGTCGGCGGCCACCTTGACCGGGAACTCGATCGTGCGCGCGTCCTTCTTGACCGAAGGCTGCGACTGCTCGATCAGCGTCCATTGGCTCCAGCGGTAGAGGTTCTCGCGCACGACGACCTCGACCGGCTGTGCCTTGTGGTTGCGGACCTTGATCTCAAAGGCCTCTTCCATGACACGGCCCTTCGTATTGACCGTGAAGTCGGTCTGCCGGCGCTCGCCGACGACGTCGAACGCCTTCCCGAGCCGCACGCGCACGTCCTCGTCCTTCGGCGTGTGCTTGATCGTGTCCTCGCCGATGAACTCGAGGCTGCCGTCCGCCTTGTCCTGCTGCGAAACGCGGATGCGGCCCGCCGGCAGAGGCATGCCCATGCCGGAGTCCTTGTCGTTGCGGAACGTGAGCCAGACGTCGACGTCCGTGTTCGAGCTCGGACCGAGTTCGCGTTCCGTCACCGGCACTCCGTAGAGACTGCCGAGATCGCCGCCGTAGTACACGAGCTGCTTCTTCGCCGGCACCCGTGTCGCGGTGTCGAACAGCTCGATCTGCTTGGTCGAGTTGTTCGGGATCGTCGCCGGCCGGCCGAGCGTGTAGAGGTGGTATTCGAAGAACGACTTCTCCTGGAAGCCAGCTGGCTCGGCCGCCGCCGCCATGTCCTGCATCTCGTATGCCTTCGCGCGCAGTACCTGCGGCGGCGGCTGCGCACGATTCACGTCGCCCGCGATCAACTTGAGCTTGGCGTCCGAGAAACGCGCGCCCGACTGGTTGAGGAGGCTCACCCAGGCGCCGACATCGACAAAGCCCGAGTTCGCGTCCGATCCCTCCGTGAAGATGAGGTTGTAGTCGGCCCACCAGGTGATCCCGCCGGTCTGGTAGGAAACGCGCGCCTTCTGCATGCCGCCGCGGCCCGAGGCCACGTCCCACTCGAGCGTCGGCCGCGTGATGAGGCCGCCCGGGAGCTCGCCGAAGCGGATGCTGGTCCATTCGCGGAGCGCCCGGACCTGGCCGTCGGCGCCGCGGATCACGAGCCCATCGTTCGAGGAGACGAGCGTGCCGTCGATGACCTTCTCGCCGTCGCCGTTTCGCTGCACTACGCTCACGTCGCGGTCGACGTAGCGCGACAGCAGCTTGTCCTGGCTCACGAGGTCGAACTGGAAGTTCTGCTCCAGCACCTTCGTGCCGTCGGGGTCGGTCAGCGACAGGAACTGCACGGTGGTCGGGTCGATGAGGGCCGCGACGTCGCTGAACTGGATCGTGCCGCGCCCGCGGGGAATCTGGAGCTCGCGGTCGAGCCTGACGAGCGCGAAGCCCGGCAGCTGGTTCGCCATGGGCGACCCCATGCCCGGCAGCGGCCGGTACCACTCCGCGGGGATGCCGCCCGGCTGCGCGGAGCTGTACACCGTGAGCGATACGTCGGGCTCCGCGGCGAGGGCGTTGAGCGCGAACAGGACACCGGCTGCGACCATTCCGGAACGTGATGCGGAGCACGACATAACGAGCCCTCCTTGGGCGGCGAATGCATAGAATAAACGGCGGCGCTCCCGGAGTCGGGTCAATGCCCACCGAAATATCGCCCTGGGTCGAGAAGCTGTCGCCGTACCGGCAGGCTATCGCTGCCGGCGCGGTGCTCGTGGTGCTCATCGGCGCGATCGCCTGGCTTGCCTATCGCTGGAACGTCGCGAATGACCGCCTGGCACTCCTGCAGCAGCAGGCGGACGCGGGCTTCCTGCAGGCGCCGTCGACGAGCCGCACCGTGCGCATCGACCTGCATGCACCCCGCGCGGTCTCGGTTGGCGGCGTCGGATTCCCCGAGCGCGTCGACCTTCTCGTCAATGCGCGCACCGACCGCTACGCGCGCTTTCGCATGAGCCTCCTGCGCGACGATGGCACGCTCATCGTCCACGCCGACGAGATGCTTCGCGACTCGAACAACGATCTTCGCCTCTCGTTCAACTCCTCGATCCTGCCGGCAGGCGCCTACCGCGTCCGCGTCGAAGGCTACCTGCGCGCGGGCGAGACTCAGTTCATGGCGGAAGCGCCGCTGACTTCCGCCGGTCGCTGACTCTTCCACTTCGCCGGCCGGACTGAAAGTTCCGGCTGGCAGGGCGCTGCGCCTCGCTCCGACAGACTTCGAAGCCCTGACGACCCTTAGCTGGGTGGAAATTCCACCAGCGAGAGCATCCACCCATGCAGGAACGGAATCCCATCGAGCGAGCGCACGAAGACGCGCGCGAAGGCAAGGCGGAAACCACGCAGGCCGGCAAGTTCATCCGCGAGGAAATGCACCACATTCGCGAAGGCAAGCATGGCGCACAGTCGGCCCGGCAGGCGGTCGCGATCGGGCTGTCCAAGGCGCGCCGGGCCGGCGTGAAACTGCCACCGCCCGGCAAGGGCAAGGCATCGGCCAAGACACGCAAGCGCGCAAAGCGCGACCTCGCGAGGGCAAAAGGCGCACCGGCGCGGCGGCGCCCCAGCGCAAAGCGCTCGCGCGCGACGTTGCGTGCGCTCCGGCGCAAGGGCCGCCGGGCTGCATCGCGAACTGCGCTATCCCGGCAGGCGCATCGCGTCGCACGCCGGCGCGGTGCGGCTGCACGCAAGGCGTCGGCGAGAAAGGCCGTGCGCATTAAGACGCCGGCACAGCGTCGGGCGGCGGGCAGGAAGGCCGCGCGGACGCGTCGCCGGCGCGCTCGACGTTAAAGGGAGCGAAGGCCGAAAGAGCCGCGTGAGTCGCTCGAGGCCTCAACCTTCCCGCAGCGTGCTGATCGGCGGGTGGTTGACGACGCCGCGCGCCGCGAGCGTCCCCGCCCCGCCCACGATGAGCGCGCCGGCCGCGAGGCCGATCGCCCAGACCCAGGGATCGATCGCGTACTCGAGGTCGAAGACCTGCGTCGCGAGGAGCCAGCCCGCGAGCGTCGCGCCGATCGCCGCGAGGACGCCCGCCAGCATGCCGAGCGCCGTGAACTCCGAGGCGACGCCCGCCAGCACGACGCGGCGCCGCGCGCCGAGCGTGCGCAGCATCGCGCTCTCGTAGCGGCGCTCGTCGCGCGTCGACTGGATCGCGGCGAGCAGCACGGTGATCCCCGCCGCCAGGGTGAACAGGAAGACGTACTGCACGGCAAGCGAGGCGCGGTCGATGACGTCCCGAACCTGGGCGAGGATCGCGTCGATGTCGAACACGGACACCGACGGGAACCGGCGCACGAGGTCGACGAGCATCGGCCGCTGCGGCGCCTCGAGCCGCATGCTCGTGAGCCAGGTGCCGGCGAGGCCCTCGAGCGTGCCCGGCGAGAACACGAGGAAGAAGTTCGGGCGGAAGCTGTCCCATTCGACCTCGCGGAACGACAGCACTTCGGCTTCCACTGTCTCGCCCGCGACGTCGAAGGCGAGCCGGTCGCCGAGCTTCAGCCCGAGGTCCTCCTGGTACTCGGTCGCGACCGAGACGTAGTGCCTGCCGCGGTCCGCCGCGTTCCACCAGCGGCCGGCGACGATCTTGTTGTCGACCTGCGGCGTCTCCGCCCAGGACAGGTTCTGCTCGCGCTCCGCCCACTCGCGCCCGCGGTCCGTCTTCGGCGCGATCTCCTCGATCGGCCGCCCGTTGATCGCGGTCATGCGCGACCGGATCATCGGGAAGAGCTGCGGCTTCGGAAGCCCGTGGCCCTCGATGAAGGCCTCGAAGTCCTGCCTGTCCGCCGACGGAATGTTGATCATGAAGAAGTTCGGCGTGTTGGCCGGCAGGCTCGCGCGCCAGTCCCGCAGCAGGTCGTTCCGCACCACGGCGAGCAGCAAGAGCACCATGAGGCCGAGCCCAAAGGCGACGATCTGCACGACGCTCTCGCGGCCGCGCCGCGCGAGGTTCGCGACACCGTAGCGCCAGGCGACGCCGACCGCGCCGCGCAGCCGACCGGCGAGCCACACGAGCAAGAAGCCCGCACCGTAGAGGACGGCCAGCGTGGCCGCGATCCCCGCGGCGACGTAACCGACGAGCTTCGCGTCGCGCACCAGCCAGTAGAGGACGCCGATCAGCGCGACCACGGCGAGGCCGTAGGACACCGAGTAGCGCAGCGGCGGCGGCTCGAGGTTCCGGCGCAGCACGCGTGCGGGCGGCACGCGCTTCAACTGCAGCATCGGCGGCAGCGCGAAGCCGACGAGGATTGCGAGCGCCGTCGCCCCGCCCAGGACGGCCGGCGCGAGCGTCGGCGGCGGCAGGTCCGCCTGCACCAGGTCGCCGAGGACACGCGTCAGGAACTCCTGTGCGCCGTAGCCTAGGAGACTCCCGACGAGCGCGGCGATGAGCGCAACGAAGGCGAGCTCGATCACCGTGACCTGCAGCACGAGCCGCTGCGGCGCGCCCATGCATTTCATCAACGCGACGTTGTCGAGGTGGCGCCGCGTATAGCGGCGCGCCGCCATGGCGACCGCGACCGCCGCGAGCAGCACGGTGATCATCGCCGACAGGTTCAGGAACCGGCCCGCGCGCCGACTGGAGGACTGCACTTGGGGGCTCTCCTCGGCGATGCCCACGAGCCTCTCGCTCTTCGTCTTACGCTCCTCGAGCACCGGCCGGAACGCGCGGATGTCCGCAGGCTTGCCGGCAAAGAGAAGCGCGTAAGTCGCGCGGCTGCCCGGGGCCAGCAGCCCCGTCGCGTCGAGATCGGCGAGGGGCAACAAGATCGACGGCGCGAGGTCGACGAAAGCGGAGCCCTGGTCGGGCCGGTAGTCCAGCACGCGAGAAACCGTAAAGCTCGCGGCGCCGACGTTCACGCGGTCGCCGACACGCGCGCCGAGCCGCGCGAGCAGTCGCGGCTCGAGCCAGGCCTCGCCATGGCCCGGGAGCGAGTCGGTCTCGCGCGCCGGCGTGAAGGCTGCGTCCGAAATCTTGAGACGGCCGCGGAGCGGGTAACCCGGACCCGTGGCGCGGACCGCCGCGAGTACCGAGTCGGTGCCGAAGAAGACGACGCTCGGGAACGTCACCGTGCGCGCGGTCGCGATGTCCTGCTTCGCCGCGAGTGATTCGTAGTCCGCCGAAATCGGCTCGGGCGATCGCAGCCTGAGGTCCGCCGCCAGCACTTCGGCCGCGCGCTGCTCCACCGCCTGGCCGATGCGATCGGTGAAGAACCCGACGCCGGTCAGCGCAGTGACCGCGACGAGCAGCGCCAAAAGCAGCACCGCCAGCTCGCCCGACCGCCAGTCGCGCGAGAGGGCCAGCAGAGCAAAGCGCAGAGCACGCATCAGCGGCCCCCGACCAGTTGCCCCGCGTCCAGCTCGATCACGCGCCCGCAGCGCGCGGCGATCTCGCGGTCGTGCGTCACGAGGACGAGCGTCGTGCCGTTCGCGGCGTTGAGGTCGAAGAGCAGCTCGATCACCCTCGCGCCGGTCGCGGTGTCGAGGTTCCCGGTCGGCTCGTCGGCGAACAGGACGGCTGGGCGCGTGACGAAGGCGCGCGCGATGGCGACGCGCTGCTGCTCGCCGCCCGAGAGCTGCCGCGGGTAGTGGCCGAGCCGCGGCGCGAGGCCCACGTCGCCGAGCACGGCGCGGGCCGCGGCGTGCGCATCGCGCCGCCCCGCAAGCTCGAGCGGGAGCATCACGTTCTCGAGCGCGGTGAGGGAAGGAATGAGATGGAAGGACTGGAACACGAAGCCGACGTGCTGCGCGCGCGCCTCCGCGCGCCCGTCCTCGTCGAGCGCCGAGAGCTCGATGCCCGCAAGCCACACTTCGCCGGCGCTCGGCTCGTCGAGTCCCGCGAGCAGCGAGAGCAGCGTCGACTTGCCCGCGCCCGAGGCGCCGACGACGGCCACCGTTTCGCCCGCCAGGACGGCGAGGCTCACGTCGTCGAGGATGGTCAGCCTTCCTTCGGGGCTGCTAACCTCCTTGCGCAAACTCCTGGCTTCGAGAACGGTCTTCCGGTCCATGGCTCGCTGGTTGTTCCTCGCGCTGATTCTCGCCGCCGCGACGCTTCCCGCGCGGTCCACCGAACCGCCGGTGATTCTCGTCATGGGCGATTCGCTGTCGGCCGGCTACGGGCTCGCGCCCGGCCAGGGCTGGGTGACCCTGCTGCAGCAGCGGTTGAAGAAGGAAGGGTACGGACACCGGGTCGTCAACGCCAGCGTGAGCGGTGAGACGACGGATGGCGGCGTCGCGCGCATCGACCGCGCGCTCGCGACGCACAAGCCGGGCATCGTGATACTCGAGCTCGGCGGCAACGATGGTCTGCGCGGCCTTCCGGTCGCGCGCGTCGAATCGAACCTCGGGCTCCTCATCGCCAGGAGCCGCGCCGCCGGTGCCCAGGTGCTCATGCTCACCGTCAGCATGCCGACGAATTACGGGCTGAAATACGCCAGCGAGTTCCAGAAGGTCTACGACGACCTCCGCGTTCGCTACAAGGTCGGCACGGCGGCGCTCATGAGTCCGAAGATGGCAGTCGACTTGACTAACTTCCAGGCCGACGGCATTCACCCGAACGCCGAGGCGCAGCCGCAACTCCTGAACAACGTCTGGACCCCGCTCGTGCCGCTCTTGCGCCACTAGTCAAAGGCGCGTCAAATCCGGACGATTGCCTCACGAGGTCCGCGGCCACTATTTTGCGATGCACCAATGAATGACTCGAGCCCCCCCACGGGCAAGTTCTGGCTGCGCGATTATCCGCCCGACGTTCCCGCGGAGATCGACCCCGATTCGATTTCCTCGCTGAAACAGCTCTACGAAGACGCCTGCCGGCAGCATGCCTCGCAGATCGCATTCACCAACATGGGCGTGACGCTCACCTACGCGGAGGTGGAGGAGAAGTCGCGCCGCTTCGGCGCCTGGCTGCAGAAAGAGGCGGGACTCAAAAAGGGCGAGCGCGTTGCGCTCATGATGCCGAACGTCCTGCAGTATCCGGTCGCGATCATCGGCTGCCACCGCGCCGGTTGCACCGTCGTCAACGTCAACCCGCTCTACACGCCCCGCGAGCTCGAGCACCAGCTGAACGACTCGGGCGC
>DATJFN010000056.1:0-7777 GCA_035495635.1 Steroidobacteraceae bacterium
GCGCGTTGCGCTCATGATGCCGAACGTCCTGCAGTATCCGGTCGCGATCATCGGCTGCCACCGCGCCGGTTGCACCGTCGTCAACGTCAACCCGCTCTACACGCCCCGCGAGCTCGAGCACCAGCTGAACGACTCGGGCGCGACCGTGATCGTCGTCTTCGAGAACGCGGCCGCGACGCTCGCGCAGGTCATCGCGCGCACCTCCGTGCGGCACGTCATCCTGACGGGCATCGGCGACCTGCTCGGCTGTCCGAAGGGCCCGCACACGAACTTCGTGATCCGCAAGGTCAGGAAGATGGTTCCGCCCTATTCACTGCCGCGCGCGCGTCGGTTCAAGGACGTGCTCGCGCGCGGTGGCTCGCTCACGCTCGACCCGGTGGAAGTCGGCGGGGCGGACGTCGCCTTCCTGCAGTACACGGGCGGCACCACGGGCGTCTCCAAGGGCGCCGTGCTGACGCACCGGAACATGGTCGCGAACACGCTGCAGAGCGTCGCCTTCCTGCCCGAGCTCACGCAATACCAGAACCCGGCGGTCATCACGGCGCTGCCGCTGTACCACATCTTCGCGCTGACGACGAACATGCTCCTGTTCATGCGCGTCGGCGGCAACAACGTCCTGATCACGAACCCGCGCGACATGCCCGGCTTCGTGAAGGAGCTCTCGAAGGTCAGGTTCACCTTCATCACCGGAGTTAACACGCTCTTCAACGCGCTCCTCCACACGCCCGGATTCGACAAGCTCGACTTCAGCTCGCTGAAGGTCGCGCTCGGTGGCGGCATGGCGGTGCAGGCGGCTGTGTCCGAGCGCTGGCGCAAGGTCACCGGCCGCCACATCTGCCAGGGCTGGGGGCTGACCGAGTCCTCGCCCGTCGGAACGGTGAACCTGCCTCGTACCTCCGAGTTCACCGGCTCCATCGGCTACCCGATTCCCTCAACGGAGATCTCGATCCGCGACGACGACGGCAACCCGCTGCCGGTCGGCTCGGTCGGCGAGATTTGCATCCGCGGGCCGCAGGTGATGCGCGGCTACTGGAACCGGCCGGAGGAGACGGCAAAGGTCATGCTGCCGGGCGGCTGGCTCCGGACCGGCGACGTCGGCCGCATGGACGAGCGCGGCCGGACGTTCATCGAGGACCGCAAGAAGGACATGATCCTCGTCTCGGGCTTCAACGTGTACCCGAACGAGGTCGAGGGCGTCGTCGCGCAGATGCCGGCCGTGCTCGAGGTCGCGGCGGTCGCGCAGCCGGACGAGAAATCCGGCGAAGTCGTCGCGATCTTCGTCGTCAGGAAGGACCCCGCCCTCACGGCCGAAGAGGTCATCGCGTTCTGCAAGCGCGAGCTGACCGGCTACAAGGTGCCGAAAGCCGTCTACTTCCGCAGCGAACTACCGAAGACGAACGTCGGCAAGATCCTCCGCCGTTCGCTGCGCGACGAGCTCTCCAGGGTGTGACGGGGACTGTCCCCTTTAGCCCCACCGACACCTGAAGTACGCGCCGACGCTTCGCTAAAGGGGACTGTCCCCTCCGGCAGCTTCCACCGAAGCGCGATAGGTCGGCGGCTTCCGCGCGGCATGCGCGATTTCGAAGGCGTGGGCGATCGCCAGGACGCGCGCATCCTGCCAGGCCCCCGCGATGAAAGAGACGCCGACGGGCAGGCCGTCGACGAAGCCCGCCGGCACGCTCGCGCTGGGATACCCCGCGATGGCCGCGGGACTCGAGCTGCAGGACACGCCCGCGTTGTCGCCGTAGACGAGGTCGCTCACCCACGCAGGCCCGCAGGTGATCGTGATGAGCGCGTCAAGCCGATCCGCAGCGAGTGCCTTGTCGATGCCCAACGGACCGGCCAGCCGCTGGATGCGCGTGCGCTTCGCCCCGTATTCCGCCGGGCTGAGACCGCTGTCGCGCTCGGCCTGGAGAAACAGCTCCTGGCCGAACCAGGGCATCTCGACCGCCGCCTCGCGCTCGTTGAAAGCGATGACGTCGGCGAGCGATTTCACCGTCGCCGTGCTGCGCTCGCGGAAGTAAATGCCCAGGTCCTCCCGGAGCTCGTACAGCAGCACGGTCAGCTCGTCCGCCGAGTAATCCGACGAGCGCGGCAGCGCGACCGGATCGAAGATCTCCGCGCCCTGCGCCTTCAGCGTCGCGACCGCGGCGTCGAGAATCGCCTTCGACTCCTCGCCCCCGCCGCCGCCATGCTCGCGCACGACGCCGATGCGGCGGCCGCGCAGCGTCGCTCCCTCGAGCGCCGCCCGGAATCCGCTGCGCCGGGCATCGGCCTCGCGGGTCGCCTTGTCCGACGCGTCCGATCCTGCGATCGCGTCAAGCACGATCGCGGCGTCCGCGACGCTTCGGGTCATCGGGCCCGCCGTGTCCTGGCTGTGCGCGATCGGCACGATGCCGCGGCGGCTCACGAGGCCAACCGTCGGCTTGAAGCCGACGACGCCGTTGATCGAGGCCGGACAGACGATCGAACCGTCGGTCTCGGTTCCGATGGCTGCCACGACCATGCCGGCCGATACGGCGACGCCGGATCCCGAGCTCGATCCACACGGGTTGCGGTCGAGGACGTAGGGATTCCGCGTCTGGCCGCCGACGGCACTCCAGCCGCTCGTCGAGCGCGTGCTGCGGATGTTCGCCCATTCCGACAGGTTCGCCTTGCCGAGGATCACCGCGCCGGCGTCGCGGAGCCGCCGCGCCACCTCCGAGTCGCGCGGCGCAGGGGCGCCGGCCAGCGCCAGGGACCCCGCGGTCGTCAGCTGTTTGTCGCCCGTGTCGATATTGTCCTTGAGCAGGACCGGGATGCCGTGCAGCGGCCCGCGCAGCTTTCCCGCGCGGCGCTCGGCATCCCGCTCGTCCGCAATGGCGAGCGCGTCGGGATTGGTCGCGATCACGGCATTCAGCATCGGGCCGGCATCGTCGAGCGCGGCGATCCGGTTGAGCGACCACTGCGTGATGCGCCGCGAGTCGAGCGATCCGTCCTGCATGTCCTGCTGCAGCCGCGCGATGTCGTACTCGGCCAAATCGGGCATGGCCGCGGCGGCGGGCGGCGCTTCCGGCGCGCGGCCGCAAGCGGTCATCGCGAGCAGCATCACGATTGCCGCACCGCCGCGAATCGAGATCATGTCAAATCTCCCCGTGCCGTCTTTGGGATCAACGGTGGTAGGCGGGCGAGAGCTCGGCCACGGCCGCGACCATTGCTGCAACGTGCTCCGGCTCGACGCCCGGCTGGATGCCGTGACCCAGGTTGAAGACATGCCCCGGCCCGCGGCCGTAGCTCTCGAGCACGCGCGCGACTTCCGAGCGGATTGCCTCGGGCGTCGCGAACAGCGCGCCGGGGTCGAGGTTGCCCTGCAACGCGACCCGCCCGAAGGTGTCGCGCCGCGCGGCCGAGAGCTCCGTCGTCCAGTCGACGCCAAGCGCGTCGACGCCCGTCAATGACATCCGCTCGAGCCAGGCGCCACCGCCCTTGGTGAAGAGGATCACGGGTATGCGTCGCCCCTCTCGCTCGCGGATGAGGTCGGACGCGATCTGCTCCATGTAGGCTAGCGAGAACTCGGCATACGCCGGCGTCGAGAGGATGCCACCCCAGGTGTCGAACAGCATCACGGCCTGCACCCCTGCGGCGACCTGCGCATTGAGGTATTCGGTCGTCGCGCGCGCGAGCTTCGCAAGCAAGCGATGCAGCGCCTTCGGGTTGGCGAAGAGGAGGGCCTTCGACCTCGGGTAATCGCGGCTCGAGCCGCCTTCGATCATGTAGGTCGCGACGGTCCACGGCGAGCCCGCGAAGCCGATGAGCGGCACGCGCCCGCCGAGCTCGCGCCGGATCAGCGACACGGCGTCCATGACGAAGCGCAGCTCCCAGGCGATATCGGGCGCCCGCAGCGCGTCGATGTCGCGCACACTCTGCACCGGGTTCTCGATGCGGGGACCTTCGCCTTCCTCGAACGCAAGGCCGACGCCCATCGCCTTCGGGATCATCAGGATGTCGGAAAAGAGGATCGCGGCGTCGAGCGGGAAGCGCGCGAGCGGCTGCAGCGTGACTTCGCAGGCGAGCTCGGGATTCGTCGCCAGCCCGAGGAAGCTTCCCGCCTTCGCGCGCGTCGCCCGGTATTCCGGAAGGTAACGCCCTGCCTGACGCATGAGCCAGACCGGCGTGCGGTCCACCGGCTCGCGCGCGAGCGCGCGCAGCAGCCGGTCGTTCTGCAGGGGACTCATCGCCCGGGGAACAAACCGGCGATCGTCGACTGGATGGCCTCTGCCGCGGCGCGTGGGTCCGCCGCGTCGCGGATGGGACGCCCGACGACGATATAGTCGGCGCCGTTGGCGAAGGCATCGGCGACGCCGACGACGCGCTTCTGGTCGTCGGCCGGGCGGTTCTCGACCGGCCGGATGCCGGGAGTCACCACGATCAGCCGGTCGTCGACACCCGCGCGCAGCACTTTCGCCTCGAGGCCCGAGGAGATGACGCCCGCGCAGCCGGCTTCCAGCGCGCGCCGCGCGCGAGACAGCACCAGGGCCTCGACGTCGACCTGGAAGCCGAGGTCGTCGAGGTCGCCGCGGTCTAGGCTCGTCAGGACCGTGACGGCGAGGATTCCGACACCGTCCGCCGCCTGCGCCGCGGCCTCCATGATCGCCTGGTTGCCGTGCACCGTCGCGAAGGTGATGCCGCGGTTGCGCAGGTTCCGCACCGCGCCGGCGACGGTCGCGGGCACGTCGAACAGCTTGAGGTCGAGGAAGATCTTCTTGCCGCGGCCGACCAGCCCGTCGAGAAGCTCGAACGCGCCGCCCGACATGAAGAGCTCGAGGCCCAGCTTGTAGAAGGACACGGAGTCGCCGAGCTGGTCCGCGAGGCGGCGCGCCACGTCGGGCGTCGGCACGTCCATCGCGAAGATCAGGCGCTCGCGCGCGGGGACGGCGGCTCGGCTCACGGACGGTGCCTCACGATGGTTTTGCGGGCGCCAATCCTAGCAGTCTCGCATGCTCCTGGAAGGCGAAACGGTCCGTCATGCCGGCGATGTAGTCGGCGACCGCGCGCGCGCGGCCGGCCGCGCCCGATTTCGCCTCCAGTGCGACCGCGGCATCGCGGTGCTCGGGCGGCATGCGCGCGACGTCCGCCATGAATCCCCGGAAAAGGTCCTCCAGCACCTTGCTGGCGCCGAGGCGCGTCGCCTGCATCTTCTCGTGCCGGTAGAGCCGCGTCCGCAGGAACTTCTTCATCTGGTGGTGCTCGCGGTCCCGCGCCTCGGAAAAGCCGATGAGCGGGCCCGGCTGCGCGCGCACGGCGTCGATGTCGGCTGGCTTCGCGGCCGCGATGCGCCGCGCGGATTCCTCGATGAGGTCGCTTGCGACCACGTGGATCATGCGCCGTATCACCTCGTGCACCATGCGTCGCCCGGGCAGCTCGCCATATAGCGCGACGACGGCGTCGTGCTGGCGCGCGAACGGCGCGACGCCCTTGAGTTCCTCGACGGTGACGAGGCCGGAGCGCAGGCCGTCGTCCACGTCGTGGTTGTTGTAGGCGATGGCGTCGGCGAGGTCCGCGATCTGCGCCTCGAGGCCCGGCTGGCGGCGCTCGATGAAGCGGCGGCCGAGCTCGCCGAGCTGGCGGGCGTTCGCGAGCGAGCAGTGCTTCAGGATCCCCTCGCGCGTCTCGAAGCAGAGGTTGAGGCCGGGAAACTCGGCGTAGCGCTCCTCGAGCTCGTCCACCACCCGGAGCGACTGCAGGTTGTGCTCGAAGCCGCCGTACTCGCGCATGCAGTCGTTCAGCACGTCCTGGCCCGCGTGCCCGAAGGGCGTGTGGCCGAGGTCGTGCGCGAGGCAGATCGCCTCGGTCAGGGGCTCCGAGAGAGAGAGAGCCGAGGCGACCGATCGGCCGATCTGCGCCACCTCGATCGAGTGCGTGAGGCGCGTGCGGTACATGTCGCCTTCGTGGTTGATGAACACCTGCGTCTTGTAGACCAGGCGCCGGAAGGCATTCGAATGGATGATGCGGTCGCGATCTCGCTGGAACTCGCCGCGGTAGTCGGCCGGCGGCTCGGGCACGCGGCGTCCGCGCGAGGTTCGCTCGAGCGCGGCGTAGGGCGCGAGTCCCGCGTCCGCGTCGCGGCCGCGCCTCATGTCCCGGTCCGCTCGTCCAGCAGCGCCTCGAGGGCCTTGCGCGGGTAGTCGGCGGTGACGACGGCCTTGCCGATGCCGTCGAGCAGCACGAGGCGGATCTCGCCGCCCTTCACTTTCTTGTCCATGGCCATCAGCTCCAGCATGCGCGCCCGCCCGAGGCGCGGCGGTTCGACGGGAAGTCCCGCGGCCGCGAGGACGTTCCGCACGCGCGTGACTTCGGCATCCGCGATCCGGCCGGTACGCGCGGACAGCTCCGCGGCGAGCACGAGCCCGGCGGCGACGGCCTCTCCATGCAGCAGCTGGCCGTAGCCGCTGCCCGCCTCGATGGCGTGCCCGAAGGTGTGCCCGAGGTTGAGGAGCGCGCGCCGGCCCTGCTCGCGCTCGTCTTCGACGACGATCGCCGCCTTGATCGCGCAGGCGCGGCGGATCGCTTCCTCGATGGCGGCGGGCTCGCGTGCGAGGAGCTTTGCGACGTTGGCCTCGAGCCAGCTGAAGAACGGCGCATCGGCGACGAGCGCCGCCTTCACGATTTCCGTGAGTCCGGCACGCAACTGGCGATCCGGCAGCGTCGAGAGCGTGTCCGTGTCCGCGATCACCGCGGACGGCTGGTGGAAGGCGCCGATCAGGTTCTTGCCGCCCGGGTGGTTCACGCCGGTCTTGCCGCCGACCGAGGAGTCGACCATCGCGAGCAGCGTCGTCGGCAGCTGCACGATCGGGATGCCGCGCTGGTAGGAAGCCGCGGCGAATCCCGCGACGTCGCCGATCACGCC
This sequence comes from Steroidobacteraceae bacterium, assembly GCA_035495635.1. GTDB lineage: Bacteria > Pseudomonadota > Gammaproteobacteria > Steroidobacterales > Steroidobacteraceae > SCUD01. Next base: position 6,887 of record DATJFN010000056.1, read on the forward strand.
GCCGCCGAGCGCGAGCACCATGCCGTCCCGGTTGAGGCGCGCGGCGACGAGCGCGTCGATGATGATCGCGACGTTGCCGAGCGTCTTCTGCTCTTCGCCGCCCGGCAGCACGCAGGCCTCGAAAGGCCGGCCGATCAGGCCCTGCTCGAGCCGCGACAACCAGAGCGGGCCGACCACGTCGTCGGTCACGACGAGGAGCTTCGCCGCGGCCGCGTGCCGCGCGAGGAGCATCGCCGAGCCGAGCAGCCCCGGTCCCGCGAGGATCGGGTAGGCGCGCTTGCCGAGCTTTACTTCGAGCTGCTGCATCAGTCGTTCCCGAGCGCCCGGGCGATCTCGCCCGCCACCGCGGTCGCGGGCCGCCCGTCGGTGCGGATCGTGATCGCGGCGATCGAGCGGTAGAGCGGGTCACGCACCTTCGCGAGCTCCTCGAGGCGCCCGCGGCGGTCGGTTCCTGCGAGCAGCGGGCGGTGCTTGCTGCGGCGCGTGCGCTCGAGCTGCTGCTCGACGGTGGTGTCGAGGAAGACGACCGTGCCGCGCGCGGCGAGGCGCTCGCGGTTCTCGGGCATCAGCACGGCGCCGCCGCCGGTCGCCAGCACGATGCCCGCGGTCTGCGTCAGCGCGTCGATCACGTCGCGCTCGCGGATGCGGAAGCCCTCCTCGCCCTCGCGCTCGAAGATGTAGGCGATGTCGACGCCCGTGCGCGACTCGACTTCCGCGTCGCTGTCGGCGAACGCCAGGCCCAGACGGCGGGCGAGCGCCCGCCCCACCGCGGTCTTGCCGGAACCCATCGGACCTATGAGGAACACGCTACGTTTCACAAGCTGCGGGTGGGGACTGTCCCCTTTGGCCCCGCCAACATTACCGATACCCCGACCCTTACGCCAAAGGGGA
>DATJFN010000057.1:0-5118 GCA_035495635.1 Steroidobacteraceae bacterium
ACCAGCATGTCGGTGATCTCGAGCGCCTGCTCGCCGGTGTCCGGCTGCGAGATCAGGAGCTCCTTGACGTTGACGCCGAGCTTCTCGGCGTAGATCGGGTCGAGCGCGTGCTCCGCGTCCACGAAGGCCGCGACGCCGCCCAGCTTCTGGGCCTGCGCGATGATCGACAGCGTGAGCGTCGTCTTGCCGGATGCTTCCGGCCCGTAGACTTCGACCACGCGGCCGCGCGGCACGCCGCCGACGCCGAGCGCCACGTCGAGTCCGAGCGACCCGGTCGACACGACTTCGATGTCGTTGTTGGCCGGGTGCTCGCCGAGGCGCATCACCGAGCCCTTGCCGAACTGCTTCTCGATCTGGCTGAGCGCCGCGGAAAGCGCCTTCTTGCGATTGCTGTCTTCCATGCCTGTCGATCCTCCGAGTCTCGTTCGATTATTCCACAACCGGCCCGATTCGCCGTCGGAAAATACTTCCACAACGTTGAAATTGTCGCGCGGCCGAATTTTCATGGGCGCCAGTCTGACGGCGCCGCTGGCTCAGGGGGCGACCCAGGGGACTGTCGCCTTTGGCCGTCCGCAACAGTCCGAAAACCTCAACGCCAAACGGCTAAAGGGGACTGTCCCCGCCTGCTCCGAGCGGCCACTCCGCAAGCGGCTTGTAACGCGGTCCCTCGGGATGCCAGGTCGACTCGACGAGGGCGAGTCGCCAGTCTCGACCGTCCGCTTCGACCCGCCCCGGGGACGGAAGATCCCGCGAGGGCGGACGGCGAATCCGCCGCACGAGGGTCAGGTGCGGCCGCCAGGGACGCGCCTCGCGGACGTGACCAACCCGCTCGAGCCCTGTCCATAGTCCGTCGACGATGGCCTCACCCGACGCTGGCCGGTCCGTCGGCATCGCGACCAGGACGCGGGGCCTTGTCCAGTATTCGACGCGATCGAAAATAAGCGGGACGGGCGGCCAGGCGTCCGAGCCGCCGATTTCGATGAGCGACCCGAGTTGGCTGCCGGCGACCATGCCGAGAAAGGCCAGGGTGACGTGCAGGTTGCCGGGCGGCACCGGCTCGCCTTCGATGCCGGCGGCAGCGCGACCGGCCATGCCCGCGAGCGCGGCGCGGAGCGAATCGCGCGGCCACAATGCGAAGAAGAGCCGGAGCTTGTGCGGGCCGTCCGGGTGCGGACGGCTCACGGATCCAGCAGCCCCTTCAGCGCCGCGGAGACAGCCTGCCTGCGGACCGCATCCCGCCCGCCGCGGAACCGGTACTCCATGGCGTGGACCCGGTGATGGTCGCCTTGCCGTCGTCCCCATCCGATCCAGACGAGCCCCACCGGCTTTTCCGCGCTGCCTCCCGCCGGACCGGCAATTCCCGTGACCGCCACCGCATGCTGCGCGCGCGACCGTTCGAGGGCGCCTCGGACCATCGCGAGCGCGACCGCTTCGCTGACCGCACCGTGACGTGTGAGCGCTGCGCGGTCCACGCCGAGCTCAGACACCTTCGATTCATTCGAGTACGTGACCCAGCCGCGCTCGAAATAGTCCGAGCTGCCGGCGATGTCCGTGAGTGTCTTGGCGATCAACCCGCCCGTGCAGGATTCCGCGGTCGCGATCGAGAGCCGCGCCGCGCTTAGCCGTTGTCCGACCTGGCGCGCGAGCCTCGATAGCGCCGCATCGCTGGGAATCGGCATGGCTCAGCTGAACTTCGAGAAATCCGGGGGCCGCTTTTCGATGATTGCCGCGATCGCCTCGCGCGCCTCGTCGCCGGCGAGTCGCGGCCCGAAGTGCGATGCCTCGCGGAAGATCGCGTCTTTCACCGCCGCCGCCTGCGCTTCGCGCAGGAGCTTCTTCGTGTCGCGCACCGCGCCGGGCGGCAGCGCCGCGAACGCGCGCGCGACCTTCGTGGCATGCGCCACGACGTCGCCCGCCGGCAGGACCGCATTCGCGAGGCCCATGACGACCGCCTCGTGTGCGGGGAACGGCTTGCCGAGCAGGAGCTTCTCCGATGCGCGCACCCGCCCCGCGATGAGCGGCAGGAGATAGGTGGAGGCGAACTCCGGGACGAGCCCGAGGCTCGTGAACGGCATGGAAAGCGTCGCGTCATCGGCCAGGTACACGAGGTCGCAGTGCAGCAGCATCGTGACGCCGATGCCGACCGCCAGTCCCTGGACCGCCGCGATGACCGGCTTCTCGAAGGCGGCGAGCCCTTGCATGAAGCTGAGCACCGGTGAATCGATCTGCGCGAATTTCGGGTTCGAGAAGTCCTTGAGGTCGTTCCCTGCGGTGAAGGTGCCGCCGCTGCCGCTCACAAGCACCGCGCGCACGCCGGAGTCGGCGCTCGCCTGCCTGAGATGCCCGACGAATTGCAGGTACATCTCGCCGGTGATCGCATTCTTCTTTGCGGCGCGGTCGAAGGTGATACTCGCAACGCCCTGATCCATCTGGTAAGCGATGCTCATGAGTCGTCGTCCTCGCCCGGGGCCGTCATAATGCCTCAAATGAGGAATCCCGAGACGAGGCCCGAGACAGCGCCGCTCTTCCCCGGCCTCGAGTCCCACACGCCCATGATGCAGCAGTACCTGCGCATCAAGGCGGAGAACCCGGATGTCCTCCTCTTCTATCGGATGGGGGATTTCTACGAGCTCTTCTACGACGATGCCCGTCGCGGGTCGAAGCTGCTCGACATCGTCCTGACGCAGCGCGGCGAGTCGGGCGGCGCCGCGATCCCGATGGCGGGCGTGCCGGTCGAAAAGCTCGACAGCTACCTCGCCCGCCTCGTGAAGCAGGGCGAGCCGGTCGCGATCTGTGAGCAGACGGGCGAAGTCGGGAAGAACAAGGGCCCGGTCACCCGCGAGGTTGTCCGCATCGTCACGCCCGGGACCGTCACCGACGATGCGCTGCTCGATGCGCGCCGCGAGAACCTGCTCGCCTCCCTCGCCGCGGACGGCGAGCGCTTCGGACTCGCCTGGCTCGATCTCGCGGCGGGCCGCTTCAGCGTGCTCGAAGGCGAAGGCCGCGAGGCGCTCATGGCCGAGCTCGAGCGCCTGCGGCCGGCGGAGCTCTTGCTGCCCGAGGGTGCCGACGCCCGGTTCGCGACGCGCGTGGTCGAGCGTCCGCCCTGGCATTTCATCGAGGACTCGGCGCGGCGTGCCCTCACCGCGCAGTTCGGCACCCAGGACCTCGCCGGCTTCGGCTGCGAGGACCTCACGATTGCGATCGGCGCCGCCGGAGCCCTCCTGCTATACGCGCGCGACACGCAGAAGGGCGCCCTGCCCCACCTCACGTCGCTCGCGCGCGAAACGCGCGACGAGGCGCTGGTGATGGACGCGGCGACGCGGCGAAACCTCGAACTCGACACGAGCCTCGCCGGGCGCGACGAGGCGACGCTCGCCGGCGTCATCGACCGCACCGCGACCTCGATGGGCGCGCGCGAGTTGCGGCGCTGGATCCGGCGGCCGCTCCGTGACCGGGACGCGCTTCGCGCTCGATACGGCGCGATTCGCTCCCTCATCCGGGCGGACCGGTACGAAGGCCTGCACGAGGCGCTCCGTGGCATCGGCGACGTCGAGCGCGTGCTCGCGCGGGTGGCGCTTCGGACGGCGCGGCCGCGCGACCTGGCGGCACTGCGCGAGGCGCTCGCCCAGTTGCCCTCGCTGCAGTCGCTCCTGTCGGGACTCGAGGCGCCGCTCCTCGGCGCCGCCGCGCGCGACCTCGCGCCGCGGCAGCACACGCACGATCTCCTGAAGCGCGCGCTGGTCCTCACGCCGCCGCTCCTGCGCGAGGGCGGCGTCATCGCGGCCGGCTTCGACGCCGGCCTCGACGAGCTTCGATCGATCGCGACCGGCGCGGACCGCCAACTGCTCGAGATGGAGGCGCGCGAGCGCCGCCGCACCGGCGTCGCGCAGCTCAAGGTCGCCTACAACCGCGTCCAGGGCTATTACATCGAGCTGCCGCGCAGCCAGGCAGAGCGCGCGCCCGCCGATTATCACCGGCGCCAGACCGTCAAGAACTCCGAGCGCTACGTCACGCCGGAGCTCAAAGAGTTCGAGGACAAGGTGCTGGGCAGCCGCGACCGCGCGCTCGCGCGGGAGCGGGAACTTTACGACGGCCTGCTCGACCGGCTGACGTCGGAGCTCGCCGCGCTGAAATGCATGGCCGCGGCGCTCGCTCAGGCGGACGTGCTCGCGAACCTGGCCGAGCGCGCCGTCAGCCTGCGCTACGTCGAGCCCGAGTTGCGCGACGAGCCGGGCCTGCTCGTCGAGGGCGGCCGGCACCCGGTCGTCGAGCGCGTGCTCGATGACCCGTTTGTGCCGAACGATCTCGAGCTCACCGACGCGCGTCGCATGCTCGTGATCACGGGCCCGAACATGGGCGGCAAGTCGACCTACATGCGCCAGGCCGCCCTCATCCTCGTGCTCGCCTCGATCGGCAGCTACGTGCCGGCGACCCGTGCCGTGATCGGGCCCTTCGACCGGATCTTCACGCGCATCGGCGCGTCCGACGACCTCGCCGGCGGACGTTCGACCTTCATGGTGGAGATGACCGAAGCGGCCGTGATCCTCAATGCCGCGACCGAGCGGAGCCTCGTGCTGATGGACGAGATCGGGCGCGGCACGAGCACCTACGACGGGCTTTCGCTCGCTTGGGCCTGCGCCGGCCACATCGCCTCGAAACTGCGCGCCTTCACGCTCTTCGCCACCCATTACTTCGAGCTGACGGAGCTCGCGGACGAATTCCCGTCGGTCGCCAACGTCCATCTCGACGCGACCGAGCATGGCGACGGCATCGTGTTCCTGCACGCCGTGAAGCCGGGACCCGCAAACCGCAGCTACGGCCTGCAGGTCGCGCAGAAGGCCGGCGTGCCGCGCGAAGTCATCGAGACCGCCCGGTACTACCTCGAGCGCATCGAGCGCGAACACCGATGACTGCCGAAGCCATATCCGGCGCCGTCGCGCTCCTTGAGGCGATGGCACGGACCGATCCGAAGCGCGTATTCATCCATGGCGAGGACGACCGCCTCACGTACGGCGAGGCCGTCGAGCGTGTCGCGCGTCTCACCGGCCTGTTCAAGCGCCTGGGACTCGCGCCCGGCGCGCGCGTCGTGCTCGCGACCCGCGATGACCTCGCGCT
>DATJFN010000058.1:0-6968 GCA_035495635.1 Steroidobacteraceae bacterium
GTCCCTGACCCGCGCCGGGCCCGCGGACTTCCACTTGTCCTGGTCTCGCGCAAAGGCTTCGCGATATGCAGTCTGCATGTCGCCGAGCGCGACCCGGTCCTGCGGCCGCTTCGGCCCCGCGAGCGATGGCTGCACCGTCCCGAGGTCGAGCTGCAGGACATCCGTATAGGTGGCGTCCGGCGCGCCGTCCGCGCGCCAGAGGCCCTGCCGCTTCGCGTACTCGCGCACCAGTTCGACTTGCGGCTCGGCGCGGCCGGTGAGGCGAAGGTAGTCGAGCGTCACGTCGTCGACAGGGAAGATTCCGCAGGTCGCGCCGTACTCCGGAGCCATGTTCGCGATCGTCGCCCGGTCGGCGAGCGGCAGCTGGCCGAGGCCATCGCCGAAGAACTCGACGAACTTCTCGACGACGCCGCGCTTTCGGAGCATTTCGGTCACGGTCAGCACGAGGTCGGTCGCGGTCGCGCCTTCGGCCAGGCGGCCGGTCAGCTTCACGCCGATGACCTCGGGTATCAGCATCGTCGAGGGCTGGCCGAGCATGGCCGCCTCGGCCTCGATGCCGCCCACGCCCCAGCCGAGCACGCCGACGCCGTTGATCATCGTCGTGTGCGAATCGGTGCCGACCACCGTGTCCGGATAGGCGAGCCCCTTGTCATCGGCGAACACGACGCGCGCGAGGTACTCGAGATTCACCTGGTGCACGATCCCGGTGTCCGGCGGGACGACGGAGAAGTTGTCGAAGGCGGACTGGCCCCAGCGCAGGAACGTGTAGCGCTCGCGGTTCCGCTGGAACTCGAGGAGGGCGTTGAGATTCAGGGCGTCCGCCGAGCCGTAATGATCCACCATGACCGAGTGATCGATCACGAGCTCGGCCGGGATCAGCGGGTTGATGCGGGCCGGGTCGCCGCCGAGCTTCGCCATCGCGTCGCGCATCGCCGCGAGGTCGACGACGGCGGGCACGCCGGTGAAGTCCTGCATGATGACGCGCGCCGGCGTGAAGGCGATCTCGCGAGCGGGGAGCTTGCGCGGGTCCGCCTTGGCGAGCGCCAGGATGTCGTCGCGGGTGACGCTGCGCCCGTCTTCGTGACGGAGCAGGTTCTCGAGCAGGATCTTCAGCGAATAGGGGAGGCGACCGACGTTCGGCTCTCCGATCGCTTCGAGCGCGAAATACTCGTACTGGCGGCCGCCGGCGTCGAGCTTGCGGCGGGCCTTGAAGCTGTCCTGCATGAATCCTCCAGCGGGTGAAGCGCCATTATAGCCGCCCCGCCGAGGCACTCCTCGCCGTCGTAGAAGACGATGTACTGACCGGGCGCGGCGCCGCGCAGCGGCTCGTCGAAATGCACTTCGACGCTGTCGGCGGTAGCGGCGACACGGCAGGCGACATCCGGCTGCCGGTACCGGACCTTCGCGGTGCACGCAAATTCCGCCGCAGGCGCCGCTCCACGCACCCAATGCGGCGACGCCGCAGAAAGCCCGGCGCAGTGGAGCGCGGGATGGTCCGCGCCCTGCACGACGACGAGCGCATTGCGCGCGATGTCCTTGCGCGCCACGAACCAGGGCGCGTCGTCGCGCCCCGCGAGGCCGCCGATCCCGAGGCCGCTGCGCTGGCCGAGCGTGTAGCGCTCGAGTCCGCGGTGGCTCCCGATCACGCTGCCATCCGCGGCTTCGATCGGGCCGGGCCTTCCCGGCAGCCAACGGCCCACGAAATCGCCGAAGGGGCGCTCACCGATGAAGCAGATGCCGGTCGAGTCGCGCTTCTCCGCGACCGGCAGCCCGCGCTCCCGCGCGATGGCCCGCACCTCGCGCTTGCGGAGGTTCCCGATTGGAAACATGCAGTACGCGAGCTGTTCCGCTGCCAGCGCGTGCAGGAAGTAAGTCTGGTCCTTGTCGCGGTCCACTCCGCGCAGGATCTTCCCGCCGACTCCGATGCGGGCGTAGTGGCCTGTTGCGTATCGCTCGGCGCCAAGCCTGCGCGCATAGTCGAGGCCGACGCCGAACTTGACCTCGCTGTTGCAGAGCACGTCGGGATTGGGTGTGCGGCCAGCCTCGAGCTCGAAGAGGAAGTGCGCGAACACGCGCTCGCGATACTCCGCAGCGAAGCTCGCCTTGTGCAGCGGGATCCCGAGCTCCCCGCAGACGCGGCGAGCGTCCTGGAAGTCCGCCGCCGACGTGCAATAGGCATCATCGTCCTCGGCCCAGTTCGCCATGAAGAGAGCCTCGACTCGATGGCCGGCGTCGACGAGGAGCGCCGCGGAGACCGCGGAGTCCACGCCGCCCGAGAGCGCGACGACGATGCGCGCCATCGCTCAGCCTGCCGCCGTGCGAAGCGCCAGCGTGGCCGCCGGAACGTGGCTCAGGATCTCGAGCGGGTAGCGCACGCCGCGCAGGTAGTCGTCGACGCCGAGCAGGACCAGCGGGCTACGATGCTCGGCAGCGCGCGCGACAAGCTGTTCGCGGTCGAGCCAGAGCGTCCGGATGATGGCGCGGTCGAGGCTTGCCGCGGCATCGCGCTCGCCCGCCCGACCCGCGAACGCGACGCGCAGGACGGTCCGTCCGGCGGGTCCTTGCCACAGGTAGATGCCGGTGACGGAATCGGGCCGGAAGTCACAGCCCGTCTCCTCCAAAGTCTCGCGCACGACCGCCTCGGCGAGCGACTCGCCGGGCTCCAGGTGGCCCGCCGGCTGGTTCAGCACGATGCGGCGCGCGGCGCGCTCCTGCACGAACAGGAACCGGCCGCCGCGCTCGGCAATGGCGGCGACGGTGATGTCGAGTTTCCGGGGCATCGAAGCGATTATAACGGGGAGGGGACGCGCCCCTTTAGCGGAAGGGACGCTGCGGCGCAACGGTACTCCTGCTAAAGGGGCGCGTCCCCTTCTAGAGATGCTGCTGCCTTGTTTCGGCTTCCGGCTCGCTCGCGATCCAGATCTCGTCGAAGTAGTTGAGGTAGCGCCTGGCGACGAGGGGGTCGTTCATCTCGAGGATGCCCTCCCAGCGGGAGGCCTGCAGACGATAGACGAGGGCGCGGTCGTCGGCGATCAGGAAGGCCGACTGGTTGTCGCGGCTGTCGGACTTCACGCGGCGAATCTCGATGTGGCTCGTGATGCGGCGCGCGAGGTGGACGAACTTGCTGCCCTCGTAGACGACCCGCGACGGATCCGCGAGCAGCACGCGCACCTTGGCATAGCTCTTCGCGAGCACGAGCTTCTTCACCGTCTCGAGGAATTGCGGCTGGTCGTAGACGGCAGGCTCGAGGTCCTGGGTGTACATCGTCAGCAGGCGGCGCGCGGCGAACGCAACCTGCTGCGTCGCCGCCCGCGCCTCGTCGAGCGTCGCGATGATGGAGCGTGTGCCGGTTACGCTCTGCCGCTGCGTCTGCACCGATGTCACTCCAGGACGAGCGACATCCTCACGTGTGGAATGCCGGCTTCGTCGAACTCTCCACCCTTCCGCTCGAAGCCGAACTTCTCGTAGAAAGGCACGGCCTGCACTTGCGCGTGCAGGTGGGTTTCGCGGAAGCCGAGCCTGCGCGCCTCTTCGAGCAGGCGGCTGAGGATCAGGGTGCCGACGCCGAAGCCGCGCTGGCCGGCCAATACCGCGATGCGGCCGATCTTACCGGCGGCATTCAGGCGTCCGGTGCCAACTGGTTCACGGTTCAGGCGCGCGATCACGTGAACGCTGCCCGCATCCTCGCCATCCCACTCGTCGGGCTCGGATATCCCCTGTTCTTCGATGAAGACGGCGCGCCGGATCCGCTCGATCGCGCGACGATCCGCGGCCCAGGTGGCGGCCACACATTCTAATGGGGCGTCCGCCAAGGGCGGTGCCTCAGAGCGCCCGGGCAAGCGCCTCGGCGAGGCCGGTGTACGAGGCGGGTGTGAGCCTTTCCAGGCGGCGTCGCGCCTCGTCCGGAAGCCCGAGCGTCGAGACGAAGGCGCGCAGCTCCGGCGCGCCGACGCCGCGGCCGCGCGTGAACTCCTTGAGCTGCTCGTATGCGCCCGCGACGCCCGCCGCACGCAGCGCCGTCTGGATCGCCTCCGCGAGCACTTCCCAGTGCGCGTCGAGGTCCGCCGCGATGCGCGCCGCGTCCGGCTCGACCCGCGCGAGGCCCGCGAGCGCCGAGCGCCAGGCGAGCAGCGCATGGCCGAACGCAACCCCGAGGTTGCGCATGACCGTCGAATCAGTGAGGTCGCGCTGCCAGCGCGAGACGGGAAGCTTCTCGGAGAAGTGACGCAGCATCGCATTCGCAAGTCCTGCGTTGCCTTCCGCATTCTCGAATGCGATCGGATTCACCTTGTGCGGCATGGTTGACGAGCCGACCTCGCCCGCAACCGCCTTCTGCGCGAAATAGCCGAGCGAGACGTAGCCCCAAACGTCGCGGCACAGGCCGACGAGGACGACGTTGGCGCGCGCGAGCGCGTCGCAGTACTCGGCGATCCAGTCGTGCGGCTCGATCTGCGTCGTGTACTCGTTCGGTACGAGCCCGAGCCCTTCGATGAGGCGGCGGGACTCCGCGCGCCAGTCGACCGACGGGTTGCCGGCCACGTGTGCATTGAAGCCGCCGACCGCGCCATTGAACTTGCCGAGGATCTCGACGCGCGCGAAGGCCTTCGCGGCGCGGCGCAGGCGTGCCGCGAAATTGGCTGCTTCCTTGCCGAGCGTGGTCGGCGAGGCGGGCTGGCCGTGCGTGCGCGAGAGCATCGGCAGCGCCGCGTGCCGGCCGGCGAGGCCCGCGAGGTGGTCGGCGACCGCCGCGATCGCGGGCAACAGGATCCTCTCGCGCGCCGCCGCGAGCATCTGCGCATAGCAGAGGTTGTTGATGTCCTCCGAGGTGCAGGCGAAGTGCACGAACTCGAGCTGCGCGGGCGAGGCGCCCGCGGCCGCGAGCTCGTCACGCACGTAGTACTCGACGGCCTTCACGTCGTGGTTGATCTCGCGCTCGAGCTCCTTGACGCGCGCGAGGCCAGTCGCATCCGGGCCCGCCTCCAGCGCGTCGAGGCGCCGTGCAAGGGACTCGGGCATGGACGCCAGGGCGGGGAATGACCGGGACCGCGCCAGCTGCGCAAACCAGGCGGCTTCCACGCGCACACGATGCCCGATCAGTGCGGCCTCGCTGAAGAGCGCCGCGAGGTCCGCGCATTTCTCGGCATAGCGTCCGTCGAGCGGCGACAACGCGTGCAGGCGGGTGTCGGTCATGAAGCGAAGGCGCGAGTGATAGAATACGTATGTTACCCGTGAGCGACCAGGATCGCATCGAAAAGGACAGCCTCGGCGAAGTTCGCGTCGCCGGGACGGCGCTGTGGGGCGCGCAGACGCAGCGGGCGCTCGACAACTTCCACATCGGCCGCGCCAATATCCCCGCCGAGCTCGTCCGGGCGATCGCGCTCGTCAAGTGGGCGGCCGCCGAGACGAACGGCGAGCTCGGCGAGATCCCGCCGCCCCTGGCCGCGGCGATCGCGGCGGCATCGCTCGAGATCGCGTCCGGGGCGCATGCCGACCAGTTTCCGCTCGGCGTTATGCAGACCGGTTCCGGCACCAGCACGAACATGAACGTCAACGAGGTCGTTGCCACGCTCGCGGGCCGGCGGCTAGGCCGGAAGGTGCATCCGAACGACGACGTCAACCGATGCCAGAGCAGCAATGACGTCATCCCGACGGCGATCCACCTGGCATCCGCGCTTGCGGTCAGGGACGATCTCCTGCCCGCGCTCGCGGCGCTCGCGCGAGCCATTGAGGCGAAGATTGGCGAGGTCGGCGAACTCGTGAAGCCCGGGCGCACTCACCAGATGGACGCGCTGCCGATCACCGTCGGCCAGGAAATGCACGCGTGGAAGACCCAGGTGGAGGATACCGCCGCGCGGATCTCCGGCGTCGGGCCGCGACTGCACCGGCTCGCGCTCGGTGCGACCGCGGTGGGCACCGGCGTCAACGCGCATCCTGAATTCGCAGCGCGCGCGATCGCGCGCCTCGCGTCCCGCACGGGGCTGCCGCTCGAGGGCGCGCCGGACCGCTTTGCGAGCCTTTCATCGCAGGACACCGCGGTGGAACTGTCCGGCGAGCTGCGCGGCGCGGCCGTCGCGCTCCTCAAGATCACGACGGACCTGCGCTGGATGAACTCGGGGCCCTTGTCCGGGCTCGCCGAAATCTCGCTGCCGGCGCTGCAGCCGGGATCGAGCATCATGCCGGCGAAAGTGAACCCCGTCATTCCCGAGGCCGTCGCGATGGCTTCGGTGTACGTGATGGGCTGCGACTCGGCAGTTGCGATGGCGGGCGCATCGGGCAACTTCCAGCTCAACGTCATGCTGCCGCTCATCGCACACCTGCTGCTCGAGGGAATCAACCTCGTCGCCGGCTCCTCGCGCGCGCTGGCCGAGCGCGCAATCCCAGGTCTTCGCGTCCATGCGGCTCGCATTTCGGAGTCACTCGCCCGCAATCCGATGCTTCTGACGGCGCTCGCGCCGCGCATCGGCTATGACCGGGCCGCGGCGATCGCCAGGCGCGCAGCAGCGGAAGCGCGTCCGATCCTCGACATCGCCGTGGAGGAAACGGGACTTCCGCGCGAGGAGCTCGCGCCGCTCCTGGATCCCGCGCGCCTGGCGCGCGGACCCGTGCCGGGCGCGTGAGCGCCGTGGCAGCCCTCGCCGCGCACCAGCTCCCGACGGCGCGGCTGCGGGAGCTGCTCCGCGAGCGGCTTGCCGCAGAGCCGGCGGGCGGTTCGCCGCGCGTCGGGCATTACGGCGGCGTGGATGCGCGCCGGCTCGAAGCCCTCATTCCCGCCCCGGCGACGCGCGCGGCGGTGCTCGTGCCCATCGTCGATCGCGAAGACGAGCTCGGCGTACTCCTGACACTCCGCGCACTCGACCTCAAGCATCATGCCGGCCAGATCTCGTTTCCGGGCGGCCGGCTCGAGCCGGGCGACCCGGACGCGACGGCGGCGGCGCTGCGCGAGACCGAAGAAGAGATCGGGCTCGCGC
>DATJFN010000059.1:0-8385 GCA_035495635.1 Steroidobacteraceae bacterium
CGCCGCGACGACCGGCGAGCCGGGGCCGGCCTTCGTGGAGATTCCTGTCAACATCCAGCTGATGGCGGGCGACGCCGGAGAGCGACCCGCCTTCAAGCCGGCGCCACCCGCCACGTCCCGCGCGTCCGAACCCGACCTCGCTCGCGCGGCCGCGATTCTTCGCGCCGCGAAGTATCCGGCGATCTTCTGCGGCTGGGGCGCGGTCGACGCGGGCGCGGAGCTCATGGCCGTCGCCGAGCGACTCGGCGCGCCGGTCTCGACGACGCTCCAGGGCTTGTCCGCATTTCCGGCCCATCACCGGCTGCACGCGGGCTTTGCGCTCGGCCGTGCGGCCGTGCCCGCGGTCGAGAATGCGCTCTCGGCATGTGACGCCCTGCTCGCCGTCGGCACTCGGTTCGCCGAAATCCCGACGGGCAGCTACGGCTGGGAGCCGCCGGCGAACCTCGTGCACGTCGACGTCAATCCGCGTGTCTTCGACGCGAACTACAAGGCCGCGGTCGCGCTCGAGGGTGACGCGCGCGCGGTGCTCGCCGCCCTCGCCGATGCGCTCGGCCCGGCGGCGGAATCGGCCCGCGCGGCCGCCGTCGCTTCCGCGATCGCGAAGGACAAGGCGGTCTACCACGATGAATGGCTCGCGCACGACCCGAAGGGCCGCGTGAACCCGCAGCGCTTCTTCGACGCGCTGCGCGCCCGCCTCCCCGACGACGGGATCGTCGTTGCGGACGACGGCAACCACACGTTTCTCGTGGCCGAGCTCATGCCGATCCGCGCGCCGCGAACGTTCTTCTCGCCCTCCGACTTCAACTCGATGGGTTACTGCATTCCCGGCGCGATCGGCGCGAAGCTCGCGCGCCCGGAGCGGACGGTTGTCGGCATCGTCGGGGACGGCGCCGCACGCATGACCGGCCTCGAGATGGCGACCGCGGTCGCGCAGAAGGCGGCCGTCGCCTGGTTCGTGTTCAACGACGGCGAGCTCGCGCAGATCGCGCAGGCGCAGGAGACGCCGTACAACCGCAAGACCTGCACGGTCCTGCCCGAGCTCGACTTCGACGCGCTTGCGCGGGCGAACCGGGTGGCGTTCCGCCTGATTCGAGACGACACGGAGGTCGAGCGCATCGTCGGCGAAGCGCTCGACCTGGCGGACCGCGGCGAGCCGGTGCTCGTCGACGTGCGCATCGACTACTCGAAGCGGACGCGCTTCACCGAGGGCGTCATCAAGACCAACCTGAAGCGTTTCGGTCTCGCCGATCAGGCGCGCCTCGTCGGGCGCGCCCTATGGCGGCGCATCGCCGGCTGAGCCGGCGGCAACCGCCACGCAATCGACCCCCGCCGACTTCAAGTCCTCGCAGACGACGCGGGCCGCGGCCTCGTCGTAAGGCCCCGACCTCAGTCGCCACACCGGTGCCGCACCCGGCTTCGGGCCATCGATGCGCGGCACCTGGCCGCCGAGGTCCGCCTGCCGGCCGGCCCAGCCGGCGAGCGCCGCGCGCGCCGAAGCTTCGTCGGACCATGCGCCCAGCTGGATCTCGAACTTGCCGGGCGCCGCCGCGGCGGGCGGGATGAACTCGGTGAGCGAACGGCGTGCGATCGGCGCATGTGCTCCGTCCGGCCACTCGGCGAGGTAGCGCTGCCAGGCTTCAGGCGTCCTGAGGCGCTCGGCGCGCGCCCAGGCTGCGGCCTCACGCGCCGTGACAATGCCCGCGCGCGCATCGGCGGCATGCGCGCCGCCGGGGTAGCGATCGAGGTAGGCCTGGTAGGCGTCCGGCGTGTTCTGGCGCGCCGCTTCTTGCCACGCCGCGTCCTGGCGGCTGCATCCCGCCGCGATGCAGGCGGCGATCAGGAGCGGCGCGACTATAATTCCCCGCATGCCGCCTGCCATCGTCGCACACCGGGGCGACGCGGAACATTTTCCCGAGAACACGCTCCCGGCACTGGAGGCGGCCTGGCGACGCGGCATTGCCCACGCCGAGTTCGACGTCCAGCTCTCCGCCGATGGCGTGCCGTTCGTGATCCATGACGCGAGCCTCGGGCGCACGACGCGCGGCGCGGGCGACGTCCGACTGACGATGTCGGGTCAGCTCGACGGCGTCGACGCCGGCGAGCCGGTGCGCTTTGGCCGCGCGCACGCCGGCACCGCGCTCCCGAGGCTCGCTGGCGTCGTGGAGCTGATGGCGGGAATTCCGGCCGCGCGCGCCTTCGTCGAGGTCAAGCGCGCGAGCCTCGTGCATCACGGCCGGGCGCATTGCATCGAGCGGATACTCGCTGCGCTCGCGCCCGTCCGCGAGCGCTGCGCCCTCATATCTTTCGACGCCGATGCCTGCCGGCTCGCGCGCACCTCGGGCGGCGTGGCCATCGGCTGGGTGCTCGAGGGCGATCCCGTGCAGTTGAAGCCCGTCCTCGACCTGATGCGGCCGGAGTACGTCTTCTGCGATCACCGGCGGCTGGCCGCGGGCCGGTCGCTGCCCGCCGGGCCCTGGACCTGGGTCACCTACGAAGTGACCGACGCCGGACAGGCGCTCGATCTCGCCAGCCGCGGTGCGGCGATGGTAGAGACCATGGCGCCACTCCGCCTCGCGGCCGAGCTCGCCTCGCGCGAGGCCGAGAGCGCATGACGGAACCGGTATTCGTCGCCGTCGACCAGGGCGGCCACGCGACCCGCGCAAGCGCCTTCACCGCCGGCGGCGAGCTTGAAGGCGCGGCGCTCGTCACGATCGCGACGCAGCGCAATGCGCTCGGCCACGTCGAGCACGATGCGGACGAGGTCGTCGCGAGCGCGCGCACGGCGCTCGCGGAGCTTGCGCGGCTCGTGCCCGTCGAGCGCTGGGCGGCGTCCGGGCTGGCCGTCCAGCGATCCAGCATCGCCTGCTGGGACGCCGGCAGCGGCCGCCCGCTCGCGCCCGTGATTTCCTGGCAGGACACGCGCGGCGCCGGCTGGCTTCGCGGGCTCGGCCGCCGCGCGGAGGATGTCCAGCGGCTGACCGGCTTGACGCTCTCGCCGCACTACGGCGCGAGCAAGCTCCGCTGGTGCCTCGATCATCTGCCGGAGGTGAGGAGCGCCGCGGCGCAGTCGCGCCTGCGTGCGGGCCCGCTTGCGAGCTACCTGCTGCATCGCCTGCTCGAGGAGCGGCCCTGCTTCGCCGATGCTTCGACGGCGGCGCGCACGCTCCTCTGGTCGCCGTTCGAGCGGGACTGGTCGGATGAGCTCCTCGAGCTCTTCGGCATCCCGCGCGCCATCCTGCCGCGCGCGACCGGTACGCAGCACGAGTTTGGAACGCTCGTTTCGGAAGGACGGTCGATGCCGCTCGTCGTATGCAACGGCGACCAGTCGGTCGTTCCGTTCGCCGCCGGACCGCTCGACTTCGACGCAGCCTACGTCAACCTCGGCACCGGCGCGTTCGTGCTGCGGCCGACGAGCGACGCCATCCACGCGCCGCCGCTCCTCACGAGCGTCATCCGCGCAGACTCCGAGCATTTCGACTTCGTGCTCGAGGGATCGGTGAACGGCGCGGGCGCCGCGCTCGACTGGCTCGAGCGTCACCTGGGCGCGGCGGCGGACCGCCTGCTCGGCTTGCTCGCCGGCGCGGAGCTCGCCGACGACGGCGCACCGTTCTTCCTGAACGGCGTGGCCGGGCTCGCCTCGCCGTTCTGGCGCCCCGAATTCGAATCGCGCTTCGTCGGAGAAGGGACGGAGCTGCAGCAGTGCCGTGCGGTGCTCGAGAGCGTCGCCTTCCTGATCAAGGCGAACCTCGACGAGATGGATCGCCACCGGCCCGCGGCAGCGCGCCTCGTCGTGAGCGGCGGGCTCGGCGGGAATGGGCTGCTCTGCCGCATGCTCGCCTGCCTCGCGGAATCTCCGGTGGACCGCGGCAGCGACCGCGAGGCGACCTCGCGCGGCCTCGCCTTCCTCGTCGCGGGATCGCCCGCGGTATTCAAGGGCCCGCCAGTCGAGCGCTTCGAGCCGGAATCCGACCAGCGGCTCCTGGCGCGCTACCTGAAATGGCTCGCGCTGATGCGCGACGCCGCGAACGGCGGCTGATCAGCCGCGCGTCAGCTCCGACAGGATTTTCCGGTCGATCCAGGTCGGCCCGCGCAGCGAATCCATGTATCCGCAGTGCCCGCCGCGCGGCGTCACGGTGAGCTCGAGCGTCGCCGGACGTGCGATGCGCGAAAGGTCGTGCGCGAGGATCATCGGGTCGTCTTCCGACGTAATGACATGCGTCGGGGCTTCGAGCGATTCGAGCACAGCGCCCGTGATCGCATAGCCCGAAAGGTACGTGGCCAGGTCCGGGTAGTCCGTGTACTTGAGGACCATGCGCTCGGTCATGCGGCGCAGCGACGCATCGCCGATCATGTCGCCGAAGTCGTAGTGGTCGGGCCAGGCTTCCTGCTTGAGGCGCAGCGACCTCTGCCACTTGTGCATGAAGTAGCGGTGGTAGACCGCGGGGCCCCGCTCGAGCGCATCGAGCGTCGTCGCGGGGTCGAGCACGGGACAGACGGCGACGATCCGCTCGATGCGGATGCCGGCCGCGCGCGCGCTCGCGCCGACGCGGAGGCAGAAATTCCCGCCGAGCGAGAACCCGGCGAGCTGGAGCCGGTGCGCGGGAAACTGCGCCTGCAGCCGCGCGACCGCGCCGACGACCTCGGGCAGGCGGCAGGAGTGGAAGAGGTCGCGGTTGAGCGAATGCGTGCCGCCGTGGTCGCGCAGGTTGAGCCGCACGACGTCGTGCCCGCGCTTGAACAGGAGATGCGCGAGCGAGAGCACGTAGAGCGAGTCCGCGCTCCCCTCCCAGCCGTGCAGCAGCACGCTGAGTCGGCGAGGCGCGCATTCCGTGCCGGCCGCGGGCGCGGCGTGAAGACCGAGCAGCCGCACGCCGTCGCCGCAGTCGAGTACGAGCGGCCGGCTCGCGGCGATGACCGCGGCGGTGCGCCGCTCGACCGCGGGCCGCCGGAGCGGCAGGCTCGGCAGGATCGATTGCAGGTGCCGGTTGGCGAGCCAGGCAGGCGGCCGGAAATCTGCGCTCAGGTCATTCAAGGCGGATCTTCGAGGCTCCCGGCAACGTCGTGACGAATTCCTTTCCCATGAGCCGCGCAGGCGTCGTGAACCCGGCGGGACCGCCGCGCCGAAGCAGGCGCTCCGAGATCGCGACGGCCGCGTCCTTCGTGAGCGTGTAGCCGTTCGGCACCAAGGCACGGGCCGTCGCGCGGTTCCCCGCGATATCCACCGCCTCTCCCCAGACGTACACCGGCGTCGCGTCCCGCGTCACGGCATCGGGCCCCGGCGCGCGTTTCGACGCCCGCGCCTTCAGGAAGTTCTGGACGGTGCGGCGGCGAAGAAGCCAGCCGATCCGCCCGAGCCTACGGAGGTTCGCCAGCGCCTTCGGCGAGACGGGGATGTACACCTCGATGTTCGGGATGGCGGTCGTCCGGTAGGCCGTGCTGACGTCGCCCCACGGAATCGCGGTCGCGAGTTTTTCGCCCGCGCCGAAGTCGATCCGCCGGGCGCGCGAGCCGAGCGGGATCCGTCGAAGCACGCCGCGCTCGCGGACGCGGCTGCCACGCCCCAGGCCTTCGATGCTCGTCGCCGTCGTTCCGCGGCTGAGGGGACTGCGGCTGTCGAAGCCGAGCGCGAGCTTCACCGCGCCCGGCAGCGCCTCGGCCAGTGTCAACGCCAGGCAGTCGGTCGGCACGACGTCGAACCCCGCCCCGGGACAGAGCACGACGCCGGCCGCCCGCGCCGCGGCGTCCTGCCGCCACGCATGCTCGAAGACCTCGATCTCGCCCGTGATGTCCGCGTAGTGCGCACGCGCGCCGATGCACGCCTCGATCATCGGCGCCGCCGTCGCCGAGAACGGCCCCGCGCAGTGGATAACGACTCCGCAGCCTGCGAGACCCGCTGCGACTCGCTCCGGGTCGCCGAGGTCGAACACCCGGTGCTCGCAGCTGATCTCCTCGGCGAGTGCGGCGAGGGGTTCCTTCGAGCGGCCCGCGAGCACCAGTGCGAGCCCGCGCCCCGCCGCCTCCCGGGCGATAAGCTCGCCGGTGTAGCCGTTCGCGCCGTAGACGAGCAGGCGCCCGCTCATCGCTCGACGATGCTGATCTCGATCCGGTTGTTCGCCTGGGCCGCGGCGTTCCATTGCCCGGCCGTCGCGGACTCGATCGACGGGTAAGCGACCGCGAGCCGCTCGCGCGGCCCCGGCACGAGCTCGAGCAGGATCGCGCCTTCCGTGCGCTGCTTCACGGAGGCCGCGAGGTTCGCGAAGCCGAGCGGCTGGCGGGACTCGCCGCCCTGCGAGTCGTCGAAGGGGTTGCCGACCTGGTCGCAGCGCGACGCAGGCGTGGACGGAGGCTCCAGCGACCAGCCTTCGGAGCCGGAGCCTGCGAGGCAGAAGTTGCCTCCGAAGTTTTCGATGCGGACGGTGCCGCTGATCGCGGCGCGCTCGAGCTGGGCGACGAGGGTCCGTACCTGCTCGAGCCGCGCGGGGCTCAGCGCCTGCTCCCCGAAGGGAACCGCGAGCACGAGCGGCCGGAAACCTTCCTGCGCCGCGGCATCCGCCGAGGTTTCGCCTGCGATGCGCCACTTCTCGATCGCCTTCGTCAGCGTCTCGTTCGACGAGCTGACCGCCTGGAAGGCGCGTTCGGATTGCTCTGCCGCGACTCGCGCCTGCCAGTAGAGCGCGCCGAGCGCGAGGACCGCGATCACCGCAGCGACGGTCGCGAGCTGCCACGGCCAGACGCGCTGGCGCGGCGGCGGCGCCGCCGTGGGCTCCTCCTCGCCGTCCACGATTACCTTCGCGTCCTTCGGCCGGAGGTCTGCGACGACGCGGTGCATCCACGCGTCGAGCGTCGTGACGACAAAGCGTCGCATCTCCTGGTTCTGTTCCTTCAGCAGGGCTTCGACGGAAGCCTCCGCGGGAGCCTGCTTCGCGGCCTCGCGCGCGGGCGCAGCGCCGATCGGCTCGAGCAGCGAGGGCTCCATGTCGCGGCGGTCCGGCAGGAGCTGCAGCTGGTAGAGCGCCTTGGTCACGTCGATCGGGCGGATCGACTTCGGCAGCACGCCGACCGCGCCGGAGGCGCGCGCCTGGCCGGCGTAGATCTCTCCCTCCTGGGACGTGTACATCATGATGGGAATCGCCGCGAGGTCGGGCGTCGCCTTGATCTCGCGCACCGCCTGCAGGCCGTCCATGCCGGGCATCAGGTGGTCCATGAAGATGACGTCGGGCCGGCGGCTCTTCAGGTAGTCGAGCGCGGCCTCGGCGGAGTCGGCGGAGTCGACGAGGATGCCGTACTTTTCCAGCATCCGGGACAGCACGACGCGCGCGGACTTCGAGTCGTCGACCACCAGCGCTCGCTTGCCCGGCATCATGCGGCCTCCTTGCCCCGGCGAGTGTATCCCAGCCCGCGACGTGCGTATTGTGACGGGGGATGCGCTTCCGGGCGCGGTCACTGCTTCAGGCGGTACCCCGTCCGGAACATCCACGCGATGACGGCAATGCAGGCGAGCATGAAGAGCAGCGTCATCATGAGGCTCATCCCGACGGCGACGTCCGACATGCCGAAGAAGCTCCAGCGGAAACCGCTGATCAGGTAAACGACCGGATTGAACAGCGTGACGGTCCGCCACGCAGGCGGCAACATGTCGATCGAATAGAACGCGCCGCCGAGGAAGGTCATCGGCGTCACGATCAGCATCGGCACGAGCTGCATCTGCTCCCAGTTCTTCGCCCAGATGCCGACGATGAAGCCGAAAAGGCTGAACGTCACCGCGGTCAGCACCATGAACGCCACCATCCAGAACGGGTGCAGGATCGTAACCGGCACGAGGAACGAGGCGGTCGCGAGGATGATGAGGCCGAGCAGCATGGACTTCGTGGCCGCGGCGCCGACGTAGCCGAGCACGATCTCGAAGGCCGCGACCGGAGCCGAGAGGATCTCGAAGATCGTCCCGGTGAACTTCGGGAAGTGGATGCCGAACGAGGCGTTTGCGATGCTCTCCGTGAAGAGCGAGAGCATGATGAGACCCGGCACGATGAACGCGCCGTAGCTCACGCCGTTCACCTCGGACATGCGCGAGCCGATCGCGGCGCCGAACACGATGACGAAGAGCGCGGTCGTGATGACGGGCGTCAGGACGCTCTGCATCAGCGTGCGCACGAAGCGGGCCATTTCGAACCTGTAGATCGCCCAGACGCCGTGGCGATTGAATGCCGGTACGCTCATGCCCGCGCTCCCCGTCCGACCAGGTTGACGAAGATCTCCTCGAGCGAGGTCTCGCGCGTGCTGAGGTCCCGGTAGACGATGCCGAGCTGCTCGAGGCGGCGCAGCAGCGGCGCGACGCCGGTCTGCTCGAGCGCGGCGTCGAAGGTGAACTGCAGCTCGTGGCCCTCC